>CANRPY010000008.1 GCA_947632595.1 uncultured Bacilli bacterium
TTAAAAGTAGTAAAATCGATAGAAACATATGGCTATGACTATACTCTACAAGAAAAAGGAGTTCGCTATACCATTATAGAAGAACAAGAAGGGGTAGAATATAACTACGTATATAATGGAAATGTAAAGATACCAATAGAAAAAGAATAAAGAAGAAAAGAGGGGGCAACTTATGATTTTAATTACAAAAAATATAGAATATAAATACAATTTACTAAGTTATATAGAACACTTAGATAAAAATGCAGAAACAGATTTATTAATAGAAGAAGATGTAAGAAATTATAAACATTACGATAAATGTCAATATATTATTACAGAATATCATGCAGAAAATATAAATTATTTTCTAAACTTAAACAAACAAGTAATCTTATGTACCTTTCATAAAGAAAAGGTAAAGAAAAGATTTCTAAATCATAAAAATATTCAAATATGTAATAATATCGAGGAAGTAAAAGAATTTCTAAAAACAAAGAGAATGGCTGCAAAAAAAAGACCATTTATGGTACTTTTGCTTATGCTTCTATTATTATTGGGAACAGCAGCATTCTATGTGACAAAAGATTTTGATCTATCTCAAAAAGAAAAATCCACAGAAACTGTGGATAAAAAGAATCAAGATTATAGTGAAGAAAACTATGTCTTCTTAGGAGACTCTATCACAGACTTTTATCCACTAGATACTTATTATGAAAATATGCCAGTAGTAAATAGTGGAGTAAGTGGAAATACAACAGAAGATATCTTACGAGATATGAGAAATAGAGTATACCAATATAATCCAACAAAAGTATATGTTTTAATTGGAACAAATGATATTTCAGATGAGAGATTATCAGAAGACGAGATTGCAAATAATATCATAAAAATCTGTGATTTAATTAGACAAAATCGTCCTAGTACAGAGATTTATATAGAGTCTATTTATCCTGTAAATAGAAATACAGAAAATGACCTTGTAGATATTAGAATGGTATCAAGTAGAAAAAATAGTGAGATAGAAAAGATTAATCAAAAAGTAAAAGAACAAGCAGAAGAAAAGAATTATCATTACTTAGATATCTATTCCAAATTAATCGATGAAGAAAATAATTTAAAACTAGAGTATACCGTAGATGGATTACATATTTCAGATAAAGGATATGAAGTAATAACACAAGAAATTAAAAAAACAATGAATTAGGAAGTGGAGATATGAAAAAATATATAGAACTGATAAGAGCAAAACATTGGTTAAAAAACATTTTAATCTTTTTACCAGCTTTCTTTAGTATGAATATTCTAAAATTAGAATATATAGAAACCTTAATGATTGCTTTTTTCGTTTTTTGTTTTACCTCATCCATTGTTTATATTCTAAACGATATGAGTGATATTGAAAAAGATAAATTACATCCCATTAAGAAAAATAGACCTTTGGCAAGTGGAAGAGTGAGTAAAACAAATGCATGGATAGTAATGATCTTATTAGTAATAATTTCAATAATCTTATCTTTTATCCTATATCAAAAGAACTCTGTCTTGGGTATTTGGATTATTCCAATTGTTTATATAATCCTAAATATTTTATATAGTAAAGGCTTAAAAAATATTCCGATTATCGATGTTGTGATACTAGCATCAGGATTTGTATTAAGAGTGATGTATGGGGGAGTAACCATTAATGTAGAAGTATCAAAATATCTATACTTAATGATTATCTTTGGAGCCTTCTATTTAGGATTTGGCAAAAGAAGAAATGAAATGATGAAAAATGGCGAAAAAGGAAGAGAAGTTCTAAAAAGATACAATCAAGATTTCCTAGATAAAAATATGTATATAGCCTTTGCTCTAGCAATTGTTGCTTATACACTTTGGTGTGTGGATTCAACAACCATTGCTCATGTTGGAAATGATTATTTATTCTGGACAATTCCTATCCTAATCATCATTTTGCAACTATATAGTCTAGATATAGAAGGAAATTCTCATGGAGATCCGATCGAAGTGATCTTATCCGATAAGATATTACTAGGAACAGGAGTTCTCTATGGAATCATTATGGCAATCATATTATATTTATAAAAAATAGAGGTGTATTATGAAAAAAATAGAAGAAAAGTGCAACAAATTCATAAATAAAAAGATGATGTTATTCCTATTAATCTTAGTAGGCATCTTTTTATTAATTCCAATCCTAACTGCCTCTTTTTATGCACATCCATCTGCAGATGATTTTAACTATGGAACACAAACGATAAACGTATTACAAAAAAGTGGTTTTTTTGGCCTAATCGCGGGAGTCTTGAATACGGTAAAAAGATTTTATATGACTTGGCAAGGTACTTTTAGTGCAGTCATAGTAATGTCACTAAATCCTGCTGTTTTTGGAGATAACTGTTATTTTATAACAACCTTCTTTATCTTAATAGTACTTTTCCTTTCTCTATCTTATTTAGGAAAGATTGTCATAGAAAAAGGTCTAAAATGTGACAAACTAACAAAGTGGATCATTACAATATCTTTCTTTCTACTAATGGTAGAAACTCTTCCAGATAAAACCCAAGGATTATTCTGGTGGAATGGAGCAGTCTATTATCTATTCTTTTTCTCACTAGAATTATTTTTAATTTCTCTTTTAGTAAAAAGATATTTCCTAGAAGAAAAGACATTATGGAATGCTTTCCTAGTCTGTTTTCTAGCAGCCTTTCTTGGAGGAGGAAATTACGTAGTAGCCCTTCAACAAATGATTCTATTCTTTTTCTTAAATGCCTACTTAATCTTTAAGAAAAAAGATAAGAGTGCCATCTTACCATTCGTTTTATCTATTCTAAGTTTTGGAGTAAACGCTATGGCACCAGGAAACGCAGTAAGAGGAGGAGCTCTAGAAGGATTAAGTCCTGTGCTTGCCATACTAACATCTTTTTCCAAAGCAATAGAACAAATGGTGCAATGGACGAGCCCACTAAACTTACTAGTAGTCTTCTTTATCATCATTCTATTAATCCCAAGCTATAAACACATCAAATGTAAATTTCAATATCCTCTTGTGATTGCCTTCTTTGCATATTGTATTTTCTCTGCAGAATTTACTCCAAGCCTATATGCACAAGCAACTATAGGAGATGGTAGACTAATTAATATTATCTATATCAGTTATCATCTATTCTTAATCAGTGTTTTGTATTATATCATTGGTAATATCAGAGAAAAATGTTACAAAGAAAAAGTCTTCCAAAAATCAAGTTTAGAAAATATGATAAAAGTAGTAAAGTCTAATGCATGTGCCTTCTTTGTAGTCTTTGCCTTAATCATTTCTAGTATCTTAATCGTAAACAAAGGGGATATGACAAGCTACCAAACATATGCCATATTAAGAAGAGGAGAAGCTCAAGTCTATCATAAAGAGTACCAAGAGAGAATGAAAATACTTCATGATGATAAAATAAAAGAGGTAGAGTTCGAGCCATACACATACTATCCAACTCCTATTTTCTTTGTAGATTTTAGTGAAGATAAAGATAGTTGGTTAAATGAGTCTGCAATAAAGATCTATCACAAAGACTATATTAAGATAAAAGAAACGAAAGAGGACTCTGATCATGAATAAAATAAAAGAAGTATGCAATCTAAATCGATATGATGAAAGCAAAGTGGAGAAGATTTTAGTTCTCTTCTCCTTTCTTTTTGTTCTAATCTTAACCATTTTATTATCTTATCATTCAGACTTTACAAGAAATAATAATTTATTATTTGAATCCGATACCGCAAGAGTAATAGAAGATGCTACAGAAATGGCAGTGTATCACTACCGACTAAATGTTCATCCTCTATACGTAATTATGATACAGCCCCTTGTCAATTTATTAAAAGGAATTACCATCGATAAAATACTTGCTCTAATCATAGTACAATCACTCATTACAACAGCTTCAATTTGGTTATTATATAAAACCTTATCTTTCTTCAGTAAAGATAAAAATAAAAAAGTACTGTTATGTCTCTTATATCTATTTAGTTTTTCCAATATCATCTATACAGCAGGAATAGAATTATATAATCTTGCTGCTTTAGGATTAATTGCTCTATGGTACTATGCTATAAAAATATACCAAGCAAAGAAAGCTTCGAAAATAGATTGTTTGGTACTAATTCTTTTAGGAGTAGTATCCCTAGGAGTCACCATAACAAACTTTGTTGTATTTGGAATAGTAATCTTTATTTTATGGATTTCTAAAAAAGTAAAACTTCATCAAGCAATCATCATAGGACTATCTTCTATTGTTTTAATGGTTGGAGTAAATGTGGCTCAAGGTTTGATATGGCACACCACTCCTTTAATTTATAAACAAGATCTAAGAGAAGAAAGAGGATGGAACGATCCCATTTCTTATAGAGAAAAAGTAAAAAGAATGATAAAAGACGACTATTATCATACTTATGTTGCGAACAACATAGAGGTAAAAGTAACCTACGGAAATGAATATTTAATACAGAATTTTGTTTTTAAGTTTAAGGACAAAGAAAATCCAATTTCATTCCTAATCGTAACTTGCTTCTATATATTACTTCTTTATATGATGATTAAAAATTTTAAGAAGAATCTAATGTTAAATATAGGATTACTTTTAACCCTTCTATTTAATAGTTTCTTCCATACCATTTATGGAAACGCATCCTGCTTTTTATATTCTCTTCATTTTGCTTATCTTGGAATATTGCTATTAGGAATAAACCTAGACGAAAAGAAAGAGAAGAAATGGATACCATTTCTATTAAGACTCATAGTCTTAATAGAACTCTTAATGAATAGTTATGGATTTATGACGATATTAAGATATACAATCGAGATCGTACCAAAAAGTTATTTTGTCGCAACCTTTGGTCTTCCACTAACGATTGTATTAGAGACCATATTATTTGTAGTTATAACTTTTGCAATCATCTTCCTAGTAAAATTAGGAAAGAAAGTTTTAAAAGAAAAAGATAAAGATAAAAAAATACTAAAAGGATTAGGAATTGCAGGACTAATTTTCTTGATTCAATGTACCTTTATTGGAATAGAGGCAGTAAAACAACAAAATGCTTTATTATGGTTACACTTTGGACCAGGAGATACTATAAATCGTAGAGTATACAAAACAGAGTATTTAGAAAAAGACTTTAAAGAATATTTCCAAAAAGAAACAGAAAGCTTAGAGACTTATTTAGACGAGTATCATACCTTAAAAAATGAAATGGGTCTAGAAGACAATAATGGTATTGATATTATTGATATGTATTTATTTGGATTTGGAAATAGAAGAAAATTGGCTTTTGTAAAAAATAAATTAGTAGATGTGAATACAAAAGAAGTCTTATATCAATTCTCTGTAAAAGAAAGGCTAATTGTTCCAAATGAATATGCAGTAGTCTTAGAAACAAATGATCATCACTATATCAAATTCTACGAAGATAATTTAGGAGTTCACTACGTAAAAGATGGCAAAGAAGAGATGGTAGAAGGAACAGAGATTCCATTAAACCTACCAACTTTCAAAAAAGGAAAATACCAAAACATCAAAAAAAATTTAGTAGCAGAAATCTTATGGAATATAGAAGAGGGAAAAATCTATTCCAATAGACAGATTCATCTGTCCCTTACAACCAATCAGGAAAGTGTAAGAAACTTCTTGGAAAAATATTCCCTAAAAGAGTTATTAAAAGAAGAAGAGTGGGATGCTCTACAAGAAGAGAATCAAGAAGAGCAAATCACGAGTATGAATCATATTTCTTATCCAATTTCCTATCGATGGGATGCACAATCAAAAGAATATGACAATTTAAAAATCATAGATGGAATGTATGAAGATTGGAAATATATTCCAACAGATGCCTCTATGGCTGCTAAAATCCTAGAAAAACTAGAGGAGAACTAAGAAGAGAAATCTTCTTTTTCTTTTGCAAAAAATAGAAGTATGCTATAATGAGATTAGAGGGAGATAGGAATGAAAAATAAACCAATATTATATGTTGTTGTTCCATGCTACAATGAAGAAGAAGTAATTGAGGAAACAACAAAACAATTAAAGAATAAAATGGAGAAACTAATTGCAGACAATAAAATTTCCAACAAGAGTAAAGTCATGTATGTAAATGATGGTTCAAAAGATAATACATGGAAAAAAATTAAGGAGATCCATAAGAAAGAGAAATACTTCACAGGAGTATCTCTATCACGTAACAGAGGACACCAAAATGCATTATTAGGTGGATTAATGACAGCTAAGAAATATGCGGATGTAGTAATCTCTATGGATGCTGATCTACAGGACGATATTAATGCCATGGATGAAATGTTAAAAAAATACTCAGAAGGCAAAGACATTGTCTATGGAGTAAGAAGTTCTAGAAAGAAAGACACGTTCTTCAAGAGATTTACGGCTCAAGGATTTTATAAAGTCATGAAATTTTTAGGAGTAGATTGTGTCTATAATCATGCAGACTATCGTTTAACTTCCAAAAGAGTATTAGAGGAATTTGAAAACTTTAAGGAAGTAAATCTTTTCTTACGTGGAATGTTTCCATTAGTAGGATTTGAATCTGATGTAGTTTACTATGAAAGAAAAGAAAGATTTGCAGGAGAATCCAAATATCCATTAAAGAAAATGTTAAATTTTGCATGGGATGGAATCACGTCTTTTAGTACAAAACCATTACGTTTTATCTGTTTATTAGGATTCATCATCTTATTCGTTAGTATTGGAATTATGATTTATTCCCTTGTAAGACACTTAACAGGAAATACCGTAAGTGGATGGACATTCTTATCCATTTCCATTTGGTTTATTGGCGGTCTTCAAATGATTAGTATCGGAATCATTGGAGAATACATTGGAAAAATGTATAATGAAACAAAACAAAGACCAAGATTTATTATTTCCGAAAATTTGGAAGAAAAGTAAAGCACGAAAGTGCTTTTTCTTTTGTTGATATAAGGAAAAATATAGTTTATAATAAAATTTAGACTGAGGTGAGAGTATGGCGGATATTAGTATTATTGTTCCCGTTTATAATGCAGAAAAATATCTAGAGAAGTGCCTAGATTCTCTAAAAAAACAAACCAAAAAAGAAATAGAATGGATCATCATCAATGACGGTTCTACCGATCATAGTGAAGAAATTATTAAAAAGGTAAAAGATAAAAGACTAAAGTACTTTAAAAATAAAAATCAAGGAATCGGAAAAACAAGAAACTTTGGAATCGAAAAAGCAACAGGAGAATATATCATGTTTCTAGATAGCGATGATACTCTTGCAAAAGACGCCGTAGAGAAAATGTATGAGAAAGTAAAAAATGAAGATTTGGATGTTGCCATCTGTGACTTTTATAAAGAATATGATAATGGTCAAATAGAAGAGATTAGAACACCAGATTTTGAATCCGCATCCTTAAAAGAAAACCCAGACATCATTACCGAATATCTGTGCCCATGGGCAAAAATATATAGAAGAAGCTTAATTGAAAAAAATAAGATTCGCTTCCCAGAAAATTTAAAATATGAAGATGCTCCATTTGTAATCAAATCATTAGTATGTGCAAAAAAAATAGGAAAAGTAAGAGAGTGTTTAAACTATTATCGAATTCATGAAATGAGTGAAACAACAGTAAGAGATAGAAGATGTTTTGATATCTTAAAAATAGTAGATTTAATGAGAAAAGAAATCAAAGAGAAAGAGTATCTAAAAGAAAAAATGGATAAATTAACCGTACGAATTCTAACAAACTACACCATTCAACAAAGAAATCAACAAGAAAAGAAAGTTGGAATAGAATTCATAGAAAAAGCATTTTCTTATTTAGAAAAAGAAGTTCCAGATTATAAGAATAAAAAGTATTATGAAGGAAGAAGTCTTCTTCATAGAATAGTGGAAAGAAATAAAACCCTAACAAAATTATATTGTACCCTATATAGAAAATAGAAGGAGAAAAAACATGAAAAAAAGAGTAACTTATCTAGATGTTTGCAGATATTTTGCAATTGCTTGTGTAATTATGATTCACGTTTTAGCAAGCTTTCGTTATGAATACTTTGGAAATAGTAATGGAAAATATCTTTTTTATACATTCCTAGATTCCTTTACCAGAACAGGAATTCCAATCTTTCTTATGTTAACAGGAATCTTAATGTTTCAAAAGAAAGAAGAAAAGTCTTACAAAGACTATTTTATAAAAAGAGTATTACCTCTAATCATAGCATATATTGGAACATCCCTTATTTATTATGGTTATCATGTACTAAGTGGAGATTATCCATTTCACTTATATGAACTAATACGTAAATTAACCTCATCCACAATAGAAAGACCACTATGGTATTTACAAAGTATTATTCTAATATATGCCTTTATTCCATTTTTAAAGAGATTAGTAGAAAACTTAAAACCAAAAGAATTAAAAACCCTAATTATTGTCACAACTATTTTTTCATCTCTAATGACATCCCTATCAGCATTATCTAAAATAACAGGGTATCAAATCTTATCTAGTTTTACATTATCAAACCTAGTTTGTTATCTAAACTTTTTATGGATTGGTTATTATATAGAAAAAGAAGAGATAAAAATCAATTGGAAATGGATTGGAGTATCTATACTATCTCTTTTCGCAATGACAATAGCAACCTTTATTCTAAACCGTACAGAAATAGATGATGTCTTCTTAAATGCAACTTCTATCTTTGTAATTGCACCAAGTATTGTAGTCTATACATTCTTTAAAAATCATTGTAAAACACTTCCTAAGAAATTATCTATATTCTTAGAAAAAAATTATAAAACAATCTTTTATATTTATTTAATTCATCCTCTAGTAATGGCTTTATTAGAGAAGGCATTTCCTGTTTTCATACAAAGAGGATCTATCGGAAAAGAAATTCTTTGTATCTTAGGATTATGGGTAGGAACCTTAATCATTTCCTATGTACTTGCAAAAATCTATCTAGGAATTAAGAAAATCATCATAAAGTACTTTGATCAAATATCATCCGTCTTGATTCGTATCTTTTTCATCTTCTTTTTCCTATTTTTATTACTCGTTCTAACCAATATCCTAATCAATCCTTCCAAAGCCATTAAGATGGAGTATTTACCAATGATGATTGGAATAGGGGTTATCATAGGATTATTCTTCCTACTAAAGAAATATCAAGATGTTTGGTTTCAAAATAAAATAGTGGGAGTTCTCATCATTGCCTTCTATTTTGTCTTGCAATTAACCTTTATTCATTTCTTTGCTGTTCACCCATCATGGGACTTTGGAACGGTATATCATAATGCAGTAGACTTTGCGAATGGAGTAACATCCTCTATCGGAAATTCCTACTTGTACACATGTGACAATAATATTTTATATTCCGTTGCGATGGACATCTTACTAAAAATAGCGAAAATAGTAGGACTTAAAAATTATTATTTTGAAATAGCCCTTGCGGTAAACCTAATAGCAATAGATTTATCTCTATTCATGGTTGCAATCCTATTAAGAAAAATCAGTAAAAAGTTGTGGAAACCTTATTTTGCATTCTGTCTATTATTTTCTCCACTGATTTGTTACTTACCAATATTTTACACAGATACACTTACTTTACCATTTGTTGTCATTCCACTTTACTTTTTTTACAGTTATCTCTATGAAAAACCAAAACTTCATTATATAATAATATCAGGATTGGTTGCAGGAATTGGAGGAGTGGCAAAGCCAACCGTACTGATTCCCGTAATTGCCGTAGGAATTACTATGATTCTCCAAAAAGAGATTCGTAAACAAATACCAGTCTTCTTTGTCCTACTAATCTTGTCAGTAACCATATTGACACCATTTGTAGGATATAAAGTCTTTAAAAATCATTTCTTTGATCAAAAAGTTCTATCAGATTACAGATTTCCTATGAAACACTATATCTTAATCGGAATGGAAGGAAATGGAATGTATTCCGATAAAGGATATTACAGAATTACCAGTGTCGTAGGAGCCAAAGAAAAAGACAAGATGTTAAATCGGGAAATCAAGAAGAGAATAAAAGAAATGGTGGAAAAGAAAGAAGTCTTATCCTTCTATAATAATAAAATCAATCATACTTGGATTGATGGAAACTTCTATTCCTATGGTTGTCTACAAGCAAAACCAATTCATAAAGAATATATAAAATATATCTCAACGAATAATACTCTATATTGGGCAATTGCCAATAGTGAGTGGTTCTTATTAATTCTTATGATGGCGGTAGGAGTAATCTTTAGAAAATATCTGCCAGAAAAATTAAAGAGCTTACAATTAATATTAACCATCTCTATTTTTGGATTATTCCTATTCTTACTCATTTGGGAAGCCCAATCAAGATATTTAATTAACTTTATTCCAATATTCTTACTTACAGGATATCTTGGAGTAATTGGACTAAGAAACTTTATAAAAACCAAAAGGGGAAGTCAAAAATGAAAAAAAATTGTTTACTATTTGGAATCATCAGTTTATTTGTCTTCGTAGTAGGTCCTGTTATCGTTGCCAAAAGCCTAGGAGACATACAAACGAAAACCTATACCATAAATCAAAAAGAAAATATTGTATTTGTAGGAGACTCTATTTTTGATTGGTATCCAACAGATAAAATATTTAGTGATTTACCAATTGTAAACAGTGGATTATGTGGAAATAAAACAACCGATATCTTAAACGATATGGAAAATAGAATATATAAATATAATCCAACCAAAGTATTTATTCAAATTGGAACAAACGATATTGAGTTTGAAGATAGTGATGAATTAAATGAAGAAGTTGCTCAAAACATTATTAAGATTGCAGAGGGTGTAAAGAAAAATAGAAAGAAAAGTAAAATCTATATCATTTCTATTTATCCAGTAAATAATAATTTGCCAGGAGCAAATGATCGTCATATCGATGAAATCAAAACAATTAATCAAAAAGTAAAAGAATACTGTGCCAAAACAGATGGAGTAGAATATATCGATGCCTTCAGTCAATTAACAAATGACGAAGAAATGTTAGATGAAGAATATACAGACGATGGTCTACATCCAAATGGATTAGGATATGCAAAACTAACAGAAATCCTAATGAAGTATATTTATAATTAAAGTAGATTTATTCTACTTTTTTTGTTACAATGAAGAATAGAGAGGGTGCGTTCAATATGGGATTGTTAGAGCCATACGTTGGGACATATACAAGAGCAACTTCTGCAAGTGATATGCTGGATGCTGCTGCGATTTTAGCCGGGTGTGATGCAGTCGATGAAGAAGCGAATCATATTAGTGAATATGCTGGAACTTTATCAGAAACTTCATCTCCTCTAAATGTACAAAACTTTTCTGTAGATGACGAAACCATTCTATCTACAGTGGATGAGTATTGCCAAAACATCAATAATGTAGAAACAGAAATTATGAGTATAACTTCACAAATAAGAGAAGCAGTAGAGAACCAATATAATGCGTTACAACAACAACTAAATAATGAAGCATATGAAAAAGATCAAAGAGAATATGAACAAAGAAGTAGAGGTTAGTATATGAGCAATGAATTTTTACCAGTAGGAAGTGTAGTGTTATTAAAAGAAGCAAAACGACCAATCGTTATTATGGGTTATATGGTAGCAGAAGAAAATAGTAATCAAATTTGGGATTATGTAGGATGTGCTTATCCAATAGGATTTACCCGTAGTGATAAAAGTTTATTGTTTCAAAGAGAACAAATTGATAAAGTTTTAATGCGTGGATATTTAGATGAAGAAGGAAGAAAATTTATAGAAGATTTAGAAGAAAGCGTAAAAGAAGTAAAAAATGGCTAGTTCTATAAAATATAATGGAGATGTTGTTAATTCAACCGTTTCTGATATAAATCAATTGAAGGATAAGTTTTCTTCCCTTTCCAAAACTATAAAGACAGCAACAAATAAAATTGTATCTGCAAGAGGATTTAATGAATATATCGGTGGTATTACTAGCGATACTTTTAGTGGTTATGTGGAACAGTGTGGATCAGCAGTAGTTGAATTAACCAATAAAATTAGGCAAAAACAAATTAGTATTTTAGCATACTCTGGGGACAAAACAGATATCAATGCATTTTTAGATACATTAGATAGAAACGATTATAAAGCATTAGATTTGAGTGAAATAGAAGGAGAAATTTCTTTTGGAAGAAAAGCAGAAAATGTATTAAAAGGAATAGGTGGATCTATTGCGACTTTTGGAATTGGACTTGTAGAAGGAGTTCTTGATTTTGGAGAAACAGGAGCAGACTTGATTACCTTAGGAGGAACATTATTTGCATCACTCTTTACGAAAACATATGATGTAATAACAGATTCCGATGTGACCTCTAAAATGTGGGAAGAGACCAAAGCTAAGGTTTCTGAGAAAAAAGTAGAAAGTGTATTTGATTCTTTTTACACAAATACGAAAATAGGACAAGCGATTAAAAATAATGCCTATGGTTATGATATAACAAGAGGAATTGGAAAAGGGCTCGGATATACCGCAGGACTAATTGGAGTAAATATTGTAACTGGTGGACTTGCGAGTGGAGCAGGTATTGGAGCAGCAGGAACCATAGGAGCAGGACAGTTAGCTGCAACAGCCGGTGTTATGGGATTTTCTAATGGAACAGAAGAAGCATGGGCTGATGGAGCAAGCATAGAAAAAGGATTAACCTATGGAGTTGCGAGCGGAGCATGGGAAGGACTTCAATGGTACGCTGGAGCAAAAATTAATCAATATGGAGGCCTAGGAGATAAAGTATCCAAAGGAATCTTTAAAGGAGCAGCAAGTGGAGTTGGAACAAGAATCGCAATGGATACAGTAGACTCTGGATTAGAAGGTTTTGTACAACCTGCTCTTACGATGATATATAAAGATTATGGGGGAGCAAATATTGTTGAAAACTATAAAATGGCTTTTGATCAAGCTGGTGGCTGGACAAATGTTGCATCTCAAGCAGCCATGGGTGGAATTGCTTCCGCTTTTGGAGAATTTTCTGGAGCTAGAAAACTTTTAAAAGAAAACAAGAAAGCAGATGTTCATTCTTCATCAGGAATGGAAGGTATAGAAGGAGCGGGCCTACTATCTGCGGTTGCA
Source organism: uncultured Bacilli bacterium (assembly GCA_947632595.1). Classification (GTDB taxonomy): domain Bacteria; phylum Bacillota_I; class Bacilli_A; order RF39; family UBA660; genus UBA3789. Next base: position 13,123 of record CANRPY010000008.1, read on the forward strand.
GGGGAAGATCAAGCCGCACGTAAAATCTTTGAAACTGGTGGAGAAGAATTTTCAGATGCAATTCGTACGATAGATGAAAAAGGAATTCGTACAGATGTTGATACTAAATTTAATACGATTTCAGCTAGAGGAAAAACAATACCACAAGATTATCGATGGTTTCAAGATGGTTCCTATCTACCACCATCCACTGCCAAAATAAATTCATTAGATTCATCTTATAGAGGGATTTTTAAAAGTTTTGAGGATACTCTAGAACCTCAAGAAATGTTAAAACTCATCGAAGACAATAGAGCAAACTTATCAGCGCAAAACTATAGCAATTTAAAAAAAGCAACACAAATAATTGCAAATAACCATTATAAAACAAATGTAAATGAATTAAAATTAATTCTATTTCATTCAGAAGGAAATGTAGGAAGAATTAAAAGTGCTTTAGCAATGTCATATGCGAATGCAACAGAAGAAACATTAGATAGAATTTCAAATCAATTAGCAAAAGAACTTTTTCCTATCGATTTAAAATCAACATCAGGCCTTAAAAAACTTGTTGTAGATGACTTTATTACCGCTATGAGAAAAAATGGAGCAGATGATTGGAATTCTTCTAATGAAATTTTAAAAAATATAGATACAGATCGACTTGTTCAAGCAGCGTCATCGGAATCAACAGAAGTACTTTTAGGAAGAGTAAAAAATTATTTTGGTGGACAATTATCAGAAGGAACTGCTCTAAAGTTGGCAAATTGTGATGGATATCCAAATACCATTAAAAAAATATTGATGGAGGATGGAACAGTACCAAAAGAATTGATAGATACATTATCAAATGGTACTGCAGCAAAAGTCTTTGCAAGAAAAAATATGGCACGTCTGAAAGCAACAACAGAAGTAGGATTTTTCAATATGAAAGACGCTTTAAAATTAACAACAACAGAAGGAGCATCATTTAAAGGATATAGTGATTTATTACGAGCAACCAATCTTTTCTCAGATGGAGCAACAAGAACAGCTTATTATTCTATTATTGATAGTTTAGTAGATTCAGGATACTCATTAAAAGATGCCACGGTACAAGCAAAACTAATGAATGGTGCAGCAATTACTAGTTTAGGAAGAACAGCACCTACGATTAAAGTAAACGATATATTCTCAACAAAAGATATGTTATATAACTGGGATGATAGTGTTTTTTCATCTTTTGATAATTCCCCTACACATCATGTTCTTGCATCAGATTATATGATGAAACATTATCAAGCAGCAAATGGCAGTATTGATACCAAAGCAATTACAAGAGACTTCTATTACTTAATGAAATCACAATATGATAATATGGACAGTCTTGCAGCAGGAAAAAATGTAGATACAGCATATTCTAAAAAAGCAGTTGAATTATTTACAAAATCATACGTAAACGCAGCACAAGATAGTACAAATCCAAATCGTGGAGAAGCATTAAAATTTATGAGTAAAATTCTTGAATTAAAAGATAAAGGTGTCGATATTTTTGTATCATGTGATGGAAAAAGCGGAAGTCGCCAAATTCGAAAAATGATTAATTTAGCGGTTACAACTATCGATGGTAATTTAAAAGAGACGGTTTTTCATGAAAATGGACATTGGGTATTTGATAATGTATTAGATTCCAAATTTCCAACGGATTATGACCAGGTTCGTAGAAATGCAGTTTCTAAATTATATGCATCAGGAAGAACTGGAAAACTAGACTCCTATTTGAATAATCTCCAAGAAGTGGATTACTATACAGCATATCTAGCCAAAAAAGAATTGGAAGATTCTGTTAAAAGAAATGGTTTTTCCAGCATGGAGGATTATAGAAAAGCTTTAATAAACAAGTATTTAAATACTCCCGTAGAAGACCGTTCTAGTCGTTTAAAGTATGCAACAACGACAAATGGTAATATTCGGGCAGGAAGCTTTGACAGCCAACTAGGCAAAATGGATTTTAAAAAAGCAGAAGATTGTGCAAACATCGAATTAAATTCAGCAATAAGAAAAATTAAGGATAAAATTTATCGAACAGAGTTCGAAGATTATGCGTTAGTTAGTTCCATAATTGATTCAACAACGCTAGGCCAAAAAAATCTAGGTTATGGGCATGGACAATTATACTTTGAAAGATGGAATGATTCGCATCGCAGATCATATCATGAATTAATAGCAGACTATTCTAATTTAAAAGTGTCTGGAAACAATAAAGTAATCAAATACCTAAGAAGTGTCTTGGGAGATGAATTAATAGATTCTCTTGATAATACATATCAACAAATGTTAAAATAAGGGCGGTGAAGAAAAATGTTTAATAACAGTGATTTAGACATAGAAAATAATTTAAGTTCAAAAACTTCTCCAAGAGAAGAATTATCCGATTATGTAGATTCTATTGTACAAGGATTATTAAATGAAAATGACGAAGTACTACAAAAGAAGATGAAATATTCTGAACTTTTAACGGAATATTTAAGTCGATATGGAAGAACCACGGAAGATGATTATTCAGATTTAGTATTAAGGGATTTCGAAATATCAGACGATATCGACAAAAAAATAGAAATATTAAAAGATGCTTTAGCAAAAGGAATTACCTTAGAAGAGTCACAACACTATCCTGAAATTCAAGAAGGATATGGGGATGAAGGACATTTTTTAAGTAAATAATAGAAGAGCAAACCTTGCTCTTTTGTTTTACAATGATAAAAATCAATGCTATAATAGAGAAGTATTATGGAATAAGAAAAGAGGTATACGTATGGATAAAGAGGTAGTAATTGATGTTTCTCATGTTTCGAAAGACTTTAAACTATACTACGACAAAGCCCATACATTAAAAGAAAAATTATTGTTTTTTTCAAGAAAAAATAAAGAAAAAGATAATATTCTTCATGTATTAAAAAATATTAATGTAGAGATTCATAAAGGAGAAAGTGTTGCTTTAATAGGAACAAATGGTAGTGGAAAATCTACATTATTAAAGTTAATGACAAAGATTATTTATCCAAACAAAGGAAAAATTAAAATAAATGGAAAACTAACTTCACTACTAGAATTAGGAGCAGGATTTCATGATGATTTTACAGGAAGAGAAAATATCTATTTTAATGCTTCTATTTTTGGTTTAACGAGAAAACAAATTGATGAAAAAATAGAGGAAATTATAGAATTCTCAGAACTAGGAGATTTTATTGATAATCCTGTTAGAACATATTCTTCTGGAATGTATATGAGACTTGCTTTTTCTGTTGCGATTAATGTACAAGCAGATATCTTACTAATAGATGAGATTTTAGCAGTAGGAGATCAACACTTCCAAGAAAAATGTTTTAAAAAACTAAGAGATTTAAAAGCAGCAGGAAAAACGATTGTAATTGTTACACATAATAAGAATCAAGTAAAACAATTCTGTGATAGAGCAGTATGGTTATATAAAGGAGAAATCCGTATGGATGGACCAGTAGAAGAAGTATTAGAAGAATATACGAAAGTTTGTGGGTGAGAGATATGAATGTTTTTAAAGAATTATATAATTACCGAGAACTTTTAAAAACAAATGTCAAAAAAGAAATAAGAGGAAAATATAAAGGATCTTGGTTAGGAGTTATATGGACTTTTCTAAATCCATTATTAATGCTTGCTGTATATGCTTTTGTATTTCCTTATATTTTAAGAGTAAATGTAGAAAACTATACAATTTTTATGATAGTTGCCTTAATTCCATGGAATTTCTTCACAACAGCAATCTCATCAGGAACAAGTTGTATTAATATTAATGGAGCAATCCTAAAAAAAGTATATTTTCCAAGAGAAATTATTCCTTTATCAGTAACCATTTCTCAATTATTTAACTTTTTAATTACTTGCTTAATTATGTTTGTATTTATCTTAGTAAGTGGAGTAGGATTCTCAATTCATTTACTGTTATTACCTGTATTAATCTTGATTCAATTTATTTTAACATTAGGAATAAACTTTATTCTCTCAAGCATAACCGTATTTGTAAATGATGTAGCACACTTCGTACAAGTAGGATTAACATTAGGGTTTTATGGAACACCTATCGTTTATTTATCTAGTATGTTACCAGATAAATTTCAATGGGTTATGCATGCCAATCCAATGGCAGTATTAGTAGAAGCATATCGTTCCCTACTATATTATCACGAACTACCAGATATGCTATGGTTAGGAGTATGGACAGTATTAAGTTTTGTCATATTAGTAGTAGGATACCTAATCTTTAAAAAGTTAGAAAAAACATTTGTAGAAGAATTATAGAATGCCATAGAGCATTCTTTTCATATAGAAAGAAATTTGGCAGGAAAAATATGGATATGATATAATGAAAGAGACAGGAAAGTGAGGATTAACATGGACTTTAAAAAAATACCTGGAAAAAAAGAAAGGATAAAAAGAGAAGTTATCAATACGGAAAAACCAACGATTAGTATCGTAACCCCTTATTATAATGCGAAAGAATTTTTTGAAGAAACCTATCGTTGTGTCTTAAATCAAACATATCCTTTTTTTGAATGGATTATTGTAAATGATGGATCAAAAGATGAAGAATCAAATGAATTGGTAGAAAGACTTGCGAAAACAGATTCTCGTATCAAATATTATAAAAAAGAAAATGGGGGACCATCAATCGCAAGAGACTATGGAATTGCCAAAGCGGCAAAAAGTACTAAGTATGTCTTCTTTATTGATGCAGATGACCAAATGGATGATACAATGTTAGAATGCCTTTATTGGACTCTAGAGACCCATCCAGAAGCTTCTTTTGCATATACTTCTTCTGCAAACTTTGGGGATAGAGAATTCCTATGGGAAAAATATCTAACGATAGAACAAGAAAAAGAAGAAAACTTAATTAACATTTGTGCCATGGTAAGAAAAGAAGATCTTCTAGAAGTAGGATGCTTTGGAATCAAAGAAAAATCTATGTATGAAGATTGGAACTTATGGTTAAAATTAATAAGAGCAGGAAAAGTACCACTAAGAGTAAATACCCCTCTATTTTGGTATCGAACCTCTGCTAGTGGAGAACTATCAAGAGCACAAAAGAATCATAAACAAGCAATGCGTTATGTAGAAGAAACTGCAAAAGGAATCAAAGACAATCAAGTAGAACCAATCCAATTTCCAAGATATGGAAATCCAAATGATACCGTAAAGAATCGAGACCTTATCTTACCAGACTATAAAAAAGACAAAAGAAAAACAATTCTCTATCTTTTTCCATGGTTAGTAATAGGAGGAGCAGATTACTTTAATTTAGACTTAATAAAACGTCTACCAAAAGACAAATATCGTAATATCATTTTAACAACAATTCCAAATAGAAATCCTCTAAGACAATCTTTTGAAGATTATGCAGAAGTATATGATATGTCCTCATTCCTAGATAGAATCGATTACCTATCTTTTACAGACTATATCATCTCTTCAAGAAAAGTAGACCTAGTTTTTATTAGTAATACAGAATATGGATATTATATGGTACCTTATTTAAAAAGCAAGTATCCAAAAATACCATTTATGGATTATATCCATTCTATAGATAAAAGAGATCCTAGAGGTAGTTTTGGAAGATGTACAAGAGATGTACAAAAAGATTTATACAAGACCTTTTGTTGCAACAACTTCACAAAGAATGAATTAAAAGAACTCTTCGAGCAAGACAATGTAGAAACAGTATATATAGGAACAGATGAAAAGAAATATGATCCTGCAAAATGCAACAAAATAGAGTTAAGAAAAAAATATGGAATACCCGATAACATGAAAGTAATTTCCTTTATAGCTCGTTTCTCAGAAGAAAAAAGACCTCTTATGTTTACAGAAATTGCCAAACGAATTTATAATGAAATGTCAGATACTTACTTTGTCATGGCAGGAGATGGTCCTCTCATGGATAAAGTAAAAGAAGAAGTAGATGATCACTTTAAAGTATTAGGAATGGTAGAAGAAACAGAAGAGATTTATGCAATTAGTGATGTAACCATCAATTGTTCTTCTCTAGAAGGACTTGCTCTAACTTCTTATGAGTCACTTGCTATGGAAGTCCCTGTCATCTCAACTGATGTCGGAGGACAAAGCGAATTATTAGATGAGAAAGTAGGAGCTCTTGTTCACTACAATCCAAATGCGGATAAAACTCTTCTAAATCACGAGATAAATGAATACGTAGAAAAGACAATAGAAGTATTAAAAGATTTAGATAAGAGAAAGAAAAATAGTAGAAAAAGAATTCTAGAAGGATATACCCTAGATCAAATGGCTAAAAAATTTGATATGATTTTTGAAGAAGCCATCAAAGCAGAAAGTAAAAAAACACCAAGAGAAGAAAATACAACGATGTATGAATTAGCTTGTAATGTATTAACAGAACCTTACTTCAAGTGTACCAACGCTTATTATGAAAATTACTTAGAAGTGTATTTAACTGCTCCAAAAAGTGAACATAAAAGATTCCTTCGTCATATGAGAGCTCGTCTAGAAAGATTAAATGCTGTAAAAGAAGGAAAAGATATCATAAAATTCTTAAGAAGTTTAGCAAACTTTGGAAAAGATTTTTGGGAATGTATCAAACTTTTCTTAAAAGCCTTTGTATCTGGAATAAAATTATTTCTAAAAGTACTCTTAAGATTACTAACAAAACCATTTAGAAAAAAAGAAGATTAAGAGATTAATTTTCTTTTTTTGTTAGGAGATATTTGTTATAATAAAAGAAAGAAACTTAAGGAGAATGAGTATGAAAAGAAAAATTCTATTATATGGAGTAGCAACCTATAAGAATAGAGGGGTAGAGGCGATTATTCATTCTACGTTAAATCAAATAGATTCTAGTAAATATGATTTAACAATCGCAACAGGAGACATTGCCTATAATGAATTGAAATATCAAGACAAAGTCTCATATATTCGTCAAAGTAGAAGAACAGAGTTAACAGAAGAAGAAAAAGCATTAGAAAAAAAGTATGATAGCATGCCTTTTGATTATCATAATTATGAGCTTCTATATCAAAAAGATGTAGTAGAGAAGATGAAAGAAGTAGACATCTGTTTTTCGGTAGGGGGAGATAACTATTGTTATCCACCCGCTAGTTGGTTATACGTATTAGATGAAAAAAGTAAACAATTAGGACACAAAACTGTATTATGGGGAGCTTCTTTATTTGAAAAAATAGAAGAGGAAGAGTTACTTTCAGACTTAAATAATTTTGATGTCTTAGTAATTAGAGAAAGTCTAACATTAGAAGCCATCCAAAAATATGTAGATCCAAATAAAATTATCTTTGTAAAAGATCCTGCTTTCTCATTAGAAATAAAAGAAGTAGCACTAGATAAGTGGTATCAAAAAAGACCATATATCGTATTAAACGTAAGTCCATTAACAATCAAAAATGAAACAGCATACCAAGCAATTGTAGACTTAATAAAGTATCTTTTAAAAGAAACCAAGGACTCAATTTGTCTTCTTCCTCATGTAACAACAGAAGACTGTAATGACTTAGAGATTTTATCTCGCTTAAAAAAGGATTTTTTAGAAGAAGAGAGAGTCTATTTAGAAGAAAATTCTTATGACTGTTGTGAATTAAAATATATTATTTCAAGAAGTAAATTAACAATCGCTGCAAGAACACATGCATCGATTGCTGCTTATTCTACTTGTGTTCCAACCCTTGTAATTGGATATTCTGTAAAAGCAAGAGGAATTGCCAAAGACTTATTTGGAAGTTATGAAGACTATGTTGTTGATAGTAAATCTTTAACAAGTGAATTATTAATTGAGAAAACAAAAGGAATCCTTAAAAATCAAGAGAAGATAAAAAAGACATTAAAGATGCAAATGCCTAAAATCATAGAAGAAACCTCTACAATCTTTGATCGAGTAATGGAAAAACTGGAGGAAATGGAAGCAAGAGAAATTTGCCCAGAGAAAAAATGTATGGGATGTGGAACTTGTGCTCAAATATGTCCAGTTGGTGCCATTGAAATGAGAAAGAATAAAGAAGGATATCAATATCCTTATATCAACCAAGAAAAGTGTATTCACTGTGATAAATGTAGAATAGCTTGTCCTATATTAAAGAAAGAAAAAGAAAACACGTTTGAGAAAAAATTCTATGCCGTAAAAAATAAAAATATAGAAGAAAGAGTAAACTCTACTTCTGGTGGCGTATTCAGTATTCTTGCTCGCTATTGCCTAAAAGAAAAAGGAATTGTCTACGGATGTGAAATGGTAGAAAATCATGCACAACACGTAAGAATTACCAAAGAAAAAGAACTAAGTAGAATTCGTGGTTCTAAGTATATAGAAAGTAACATTTTAAATACCTTTACCCAAGTAAAAGAAGATGTAGAAAAAGGAAAATTAGTGTTATTTTCAGGAACTCCATGTCAAATAGGAGCGATTAGAAATTATGTAGGAAAAGACAAAACAAACTTAATCTTAGTATCGGTTATCTGCCATGGAGTAATGAATGAAAAACTCCTAAAGAAACATATAGAAGCAATCGAAGAAGAAACAGGAAAGAAATGTACGGAGTGGACCTTCCGTGAAAAGAAAACAGCTCCTTGGAGTAAGAGTAGTATCTCCTATAAACTAGAGAAAGAGAAGAAAACAATTCCTTTTGAGGATGACAGTTTAATGAATCTATTTCTAGCAAATGCAGTTCTAAGAGAAAGCTGTTATGACTGTAGTTTTAAAGGAAATAAGAATGTTGCCGATATTCAACTAGGAGATTATTGGGGAATAGAGATGACAAAGAAAGATTTCTATGATGAAAAAGGAGTATCTTTAGTAATCGCCAATAGTAAAAAAGGTTTGGACTTCATAAAGAAAGTGAATTTAGAAAAAGAAGCAGAAGTAGAAGAAGGCCATTTAGAAGACGTAGAAGCCTATAATCCAAGTACATTGGAATCTGTAAAAAGACCTTCTATTCGTACGCATATCTTAAAAGATATCGACGATGTATCTCCTGCTACCCTAAGAAGAAACATAAAAGGAGAATTATACGAATATCTTTATAAAAAACAAATTCTATCTCTTCAAAAAGAAAATAAAGAGTTATATCAAAAATTAGAACAAATCTATCAAAGTTCTCGTTGGAAAATAGTAGATAAGTCCGCAAACATCATCAATAAAATTTTAAAGAGAAAATAAATCGAGGTGACAGTATGATTTTTTTACACAAACCATATATCAAAAAACAAAAAGACAAAGCTAGATTATATTTTGATGTGGAAATCGGTAAAGAGAAAAAAAGCATCTTCTTCGAAGTAGAAAAAGCATACGAAAAATATTTATGTGATGACCGAGTAGATGCTATCGTGGTTGGACTACTATCCTATGCTATGCGTGGAAAACATAACATAGAAAGTGATAGTTATATAACAGAAGAATTACTTTATAAGATTAAGAATTATTTAATTCCATCTCTCACCAAGTATTCAGAAGAACTTTATCCAATTGAAATCAAAATAAAAACAAAAGAAACAATTCCCAATGCAGGAGCTGTTGGAACAGGGTGTTCTCTAGGGGTAGATTCCCTTCATGCCTATCTAAATCAAGGTACCTCTAACCCCCCCCAATTTAAGATTACGCACTTGTGTATCAACGATGTAGGAGCATTCAATGAGACTTATCAAGAAAGAGGAATTGAAAAAGTAAAAGAAGAGCGTTACCAAAAATCACGTGAATTTGCAAAAGAAGTAGGTCTTCCTTTGATAGAGACAGAATCAAACTTTTTAAATGAGATTTATCAAGATCATCATCTGACACATACGTATAGTTCTGCTTTTGCCATCCTTTGTCTACAAAAGTTATGGAGAACATATTACTATGGTTCCTCAGGAATCGATTTCTCTTCTTTTAATATAGTGGATACTGCAAATCATGATTGTTGGGAGTACGAACTATTATCTCTTCAATGTTTTAGCACCAATAACTTAACAATTTATTCAGAAGGTGCTACCAAAGATCGTCTTGAAAAAACAAGATCCATTTATAAAAATAAATTAACAAAAAAATATCTTCATGTATGTGTCAAAAAGGAGTATAATTGTGGAGTATGTATCAAATGTATGAGAACTCTTCTTACTTTATATGCCTTAGATGCAAATATGAAAGAATATCATAAAATATTTGATATTGATTACTTTTTAGAGCATAAAGAAGAATACTTTGAATGGATTTTAAAAGAGCATTTATGGTCAAATACAGGAATTAATGAACCAGTCTATCAGCTTTTATTAAAAAAAGAAGAGTTTCAAAAGTTTGTAGAAAAATATAAGAGAGAACATAAAGTAGAAGAAAGATCGGATTGGAAAACAGAATATGAGAAAGTAATCCATTCAAAAACTTATAAAGTAGGAAATCTTATCATGAAAGTGCCAAGAAAGATCAAGAGTTTATGTTCTAGAAAAGGGGAATGATAGAATGAAAAAGACAATAAAAGGAATAACGTTAGGGATTCTTTTCCTATTCCTTTTGTTAAATCCTATAACAATTAATGCAGAAGAATTATTAGAAGAAGAAGGACAAGAAAATGTAGAAGTTCCAGAATTACCAGAAGAGACAACTGGGGAATGGGTAGAACAAAATGGTGAAAAATACTACTATGAAAATGGCGAGCCAATATCTGGTTTTAAAACCATAGATGGCAACACCTACTTTTTTGGAATTACGACTCATAAACTTCTTCATGGATGGCAAGACTGGTATGGAAGATTCTATTTAGATAGCGACGGAAAAGTAACAGAAGGTTGGAATGAAATCGATGGCGAAAAGTACTATGTAAGAGACCATTACGTGGTAAATAAGTGGCAAGAAATCGACGGCAACTGGTACTTCTTTGGTCTAACGACTTATAAACTACTTCATGGATGGCAAGACTGGAATGGAAGATTCTATCTAGATAGCGAAGGAAAAGTAACAGAAGGACTAAACATCATAGATGGAGAAAAATATTATGTAAAAGATCACTACATGGTAAATAAATGGCAAGAAATCGATGGCAATTGGTACTTCTTTGGACTATCTACTTATAAAATGCTTCATGGATGGCAAGACTGGAATGGAAGATTCTACCTAGATAGCGAAGGAAAAGCAAAAGAAGGACTAAACATCATAGATGGAGAAAAATATTTTGTAAAAGACCATTATCTTGCAAACAAATGGCAAGAAATCGATGGCAACTGGTACTTCTTTGGACTAACGACATATAAAATGCTTCATGGATGGCAAGACTGGAATGGAAGATTCTACCTAGATAGCGAAGGAAAAGCAACAGAAGGTTGGAACGATATTGATGGAGAAAGATACTATGTAAGAGATCATTACATGGTAAAAGGATTCCAAACAATCGATGGAGCAACCTATTTCTTTGGAATCACAAAATATTTCCTACTACACGGATGGCAAGACTGGAATGGCAGATTCTATGCCGAAGAGACAACCGGAGAAGTGAAACAAGGATGGCATGATGTAGGAGATAAGACATACTACACAAAAGATAACTATATAGTAAAAGGAAAACAAGAAATAGAAGGAAAACAATATTATTTTGATACAACAGGAGCAGTTATCAAAAAATCAAGCAAAACAAATACAAGAGAGTATCATATCAATGAAGAAACCTGGGAGTTACTAAAATTACAATATATTCCTGTTTACTATAATCAAAAAGATATACGTTGGGGAAATTTACTATACAATGGTCATAAATTTGGATCAACAGGATGTGTTCCAACATCACTTGCAATGGCATATACATCTATCTTAGATAGACAAATTTTACCAAATGAAATAGGAAACTATCTTTACTACAACACAGATCAATTTAATAAAAAACTAAGTGGAGCAAGTGGTATGGCCATTATAAAAGCATCAGAATATTACCATGTAAAAGTAGAACCAATCTACACCAAAGAACAATTAGTAGAACACTTAAAAGCAGGAAAAATAGTCTATGCATCTATGCAGAATGGAAAGTTCGCAACTCCAACATGGAATCATGCGATTATCATGTATGACTACAAAGATGATAAAGCTATGACTTATGCAAGTGATCCACTACAAACCGTAAATAATGGATATGTAGATGTCGATTTAATTTGGAGAGAAAAAAATACAGATCCCGATGATACCAGTGGAGGATCTGCAATCTATGCCTTATCAGAGTTTTAAAAGTTAATAGAAATATTAACTTTTTTTGATACAAACATTATGGTATGATAAAAAATGAGGAGTGTTTATTATGGAAAAGAGAAAAGAAAATTATGACAATATGAAAGGAGTCTTAATTTTATTAGTAGTATTAGGACATTTATTATTTTCCTTTAGCACCATAAATTCTCATAGAGCATCCATCTTAACATATTTTATCTTTACTTTTCATATGCCTCTCTTTATGATGATTACAGGCTTCTTCTCAAAAAAGAAAACAAAACCGCAAACATATGGAAAATGGATCATTTATTTTTTATTGATGAACCTTTCATTTTCAATCTATGATTGGATAGAAACAGGAACCTTTGAATTATTTACTTTAAAATATTCTAGTTGGTATCTATTCTGTTTAATATTATATAAATTACTTTATGATTGGAAATTAAGAGATCTAGTCATAAAACATAGGAAAGAGTCTCTTATTCTCTCCTTTATAGGAGCAATCGGAATTGGCCTTTTCCCTCTTCCCTTAACAATATGTCGTATCTTTGAATATTTATTATTCTTTAACGTAGGACTCTTATATGAGGAGAAAAAAGACAAGAAAAAGGAAAAAGCAATCTGTTTTGGAATCACGATATTCTTATTCTTAATATTAGCCTTCTTATCTTATAAATTACCAGTAAACATATATTTTTATATGGGAAATCCCTATACCAATAAAGTAGAATTTTTCCAAAGAATAGGAATTTATCTAACAAACATATTTTTATTTTATTCCTTAACAAAATGGGTACCAAATAAAAAGATTCCATTGATAAATACCTTTGGAAAACATTCCTTAACAATCTATGTTCTCCATAGAATACCAACTCTTGTAATAACAAACTACATGATAGAGAAGCCTAATTTTATAAAGTGGATGGGAATCATTAGTATTCTAATCTGTATCGTTTTCTCTCTAAAAAGCATCGTGAATGTCTTAGAGAAAATAGTAGAGTTAATAGAAAAGAGTATCCAAAAGAAACCAGCAATATCCGTTAGTATCCTATCTCTTCTTGCAATCTCTCTAATCGTAATAGATTTACAAACAAATTATAAAATCAATGTATTCTCTACAAAAATATCAGATCAAGAACAACAAGAATTAAATGATAGCGTAACAATTGGCTTTTTAGGAGATTTACTACTTCTAGAAGATCAATTAGAGGATTCAAAAACAGAAGATGGGTATGATTTTTCTTATATGTTTTCCTACACCAAAGATTATATAGAAGATACTACCTACACCATAGGTGTCTTAGAAGGACCAAGTGATGATACACAAGACTACTCCGTAGGGAACTTTTTAGATGGAAAAGAACTTCGTGTAAATTTCCCAACTCAGTTCTTAAAAGATATCAAATCTTCAGGCATTGACCTAGTTACAACCTCAACCAATCATGTTTATGATAGAGGCTATCAGGGAGCCATTCATACAATGGAAAATTTAGAGAAAATAGGACTAGACTATGTAGGTAGTGCAAGAGGAAAAGACAACAAGAAAAAAATAGTAGAAGTAGAAGGAATAAAATTAGGAATAGTATCTTACACATATTTTACCAATTATGGCTCAGAAGAGGAGGATGTAGTAGATAGAATTTGTGGGATGGATAGTCCAGACTTTCCTGTAAGAAAGAAAGCAGTAGAACAAGATATCAAAGACTTACGAGAAGAAGGTGCTGACCTAGTAATTGTTCTTCCCCATTATGGAACACAATTTTATTTAGATTTCGATTCTTTCCAAAAAACATGGAATGATATCTTTGTAAATGCAGGAGCAGATATTGTATTTGGAGATCATTCTCATGCGGTTGGACCAATAAAATACCAAAAAGGAACTCTTCTATTAGGTTCTCCTGGAAACTATGTAAATTCTTACATTGCAAGAGATGGAGACCTATCCATGTATGTAAAAGTATACATCGATAGAAAAAACAAAAAGATAAAAGCAACATCCGCAATCCCAATGCTTGCGATGAAGCAAGAAAAAGGCTATTTTCCAGTACCATTATATGATATTGATAAAATTGGAATCAGTGGAGATGTTACTTCTGAAGTAAGAAAAATCTTTGGAAAAACGGTCTTACACGAAGAAGACATTCAAGAATCCAAAGAATACTTTATCAAACCATATCATTATCAATATAAAAATGATTATTTACTAACTCTACAAGAAAAAGAGAAAGAATCTACTATTTATCAAACGATTGCAGAAAATGAAAATATTTGTTTCATAGGAGATTCGATAACAGAAGGAACAATGAATGATGGAGTACCTTGGTATGAACCATTGATGGAAAACTTTAAAGGAAAGAAGATAACCAATCTCTCAAAAGGTAGCTATACAACCGTAGAAATTCTAAAAAATATGAAAGAAAAAATAAAGTCTTCTTCCTGTGATGTAACCATTATCAATATTGGAACGAATGATATTAGATACTATGCAAGAGAAAAAGAAATTTATAAAGAAAATATGGAAGAAATCATCAAACTATTAGATGAAAATTCGAAAAAAATTCTACTTACTCCATGGAAGACTTATCAAAAAGATAAAATCATAGGAGAAAACAGAGAATATAAAAAGTATCTATATAATGAATATTCAAAAGTACTAAAAGAAATAGCAGAAGAAAACGAGAATATAACATTTGCAGATCCGAATCGCTATATCGAAAAAGCAATTGAATATAAAGGAGAAGATACTTATTTATTAGATGGTGTTCATCCCAATAATGAAATAGGAGTAAGACTTTATTCCTTTGCAGTATTAAGAAGTGCCTAGAGCACTTTTTCTTTGCAATCGAAAACTATATGATATAATATAGGGGAAGGAAGAAAACGGGAGATGATTGATTTTGAAAAAATGTGTATTAATCATTAACCCAGAGAGTGGGAAAAAGAAAAAGATAACAACCTACCAAGATTTTTACGATATCTTAAGAAAATATGGATATGAAGGAGACATCATCTTTACCAAAGCAAAAGGAGATGCCGAAAAAATCATTCAAACAATAGATAGTGCAACAGACTTAGTAATTAGTGGAGGAGGAGACGGAACTCTAAACGAGATTGTAACAGGAAACTTAAAACGAGAAAAAACTCTTACCATAGCTCCTTTACCATTAGGAAGCACCAATGATGTGGGGAACATGTATGGCCTAAATCGTAGTGTCTATGAGAATCTAGAAATCTTACTTCAAGGAAACTCTAAAAAAGTAGACATCTGTTATCTAAATGAAGCTCCATTTGTCTATGTTGCATGTCTTGGAGACTATATTGATATGGCTTATGCAACCCCAAGAAGCTTAAAGAAAAAGTATGGAAAAGTTGCCTATATCTTATATGGAATCAAACAATTAAGAAATAAAATCAATCAGTATCGCATACGTTATACTATCGATAACGAAACAAGAGAAGGAGTATATTCCTTTATCTTTGTATCCAACTCATCAAGAATTGCAGGACAACCAGATGTCTATTACGATGTAAAATTAGATGATTGTCAATTTGAAGTTGCTCTTGCAAAAGTAAAAAACAAAAAAGAAATGTTAAAAATGTTAGTTTTAGTAAGTACCATTGATGTAAAAGATATTCCAGGAATCGAATACTATCAAACGGACAATTTAGAATTAGAATTCTTAGACAAACCAAAAACATCTTGGTGTATCGATGGAGAAGAATATCCCGCAACCACGACAAAATTTCAATTTCGAGTAGAACAAAATATGAAGATGCAAGTACCAAAGGAAACTGCGAAAACATTATTTAAAAAATCGTAGGTGAGGAAAATGAAAACAAAAGATGCCTCTAACAAGCCAAAAAGAAGATTATCTGCCAAAGCAAGGAAGAAAAGAAAAATTAATCTTGCCATCTATTTTCTATTAAGAGTATTAGTCGTCATATGTATGATTGATCAAGGATTAAATGGTAACTGGACCAATGTAGCACTATGTGTTTTAACACTATTATTATTTACTCTTCCAACAATCATTACCAAAAATTTTCATATTACATTGCCAGAACCATTAGAAATTATTGTCTATTTATTTATCTTTTCTGCAGAAATATTAGGAGAAATTCAAAACTTCTATGGTATTTTTGCAAATTGGGATACGATGTTACATACCCTAAATGGTTTTTTATGTGCCGCAATTGGCTTCTCTCTTGTAGATATTTTAAATCAGAACGAAGAATTTCACATTAACATGTCTCCAGCCTTCGCAGCCTTAGTCGCATTCTCTTTTTCCATGACAGTAGGGGTAATGTGGGAATTTGGAGAATATGCCGTAGATAGATATTTTGGAAAAGATATGCAAAAGGATAAAGTCGTAGAAAACTTTAACTCTGTAAAAATCAATGAAGAAAAAGAAAATGTTCCGATAAAAGTAGAAAATATTACCAAAACAGAGATTTATGCAAAAGGGGGAGAAGAAGTCATTACGATAGAAAATGGGTATTTAGATATTGGTCTAAATGATACCATGAAAGACTTAATCGTAAACTTTATAGGAGCCTTTGTCTTCTCTGTCATTGGATACTTATATGTAAAAAATAGAGAAGGGTTCCGTTTTATAGAAATATTAATTCCAAGGAAGACAAAAACAAAAGAAGAATCAGTGTAGTAGGATAGAAGTATGAAAAAAGAAAAACAAAAGAAAAAAATGAATGAAAAGCGTTTAGCAATCAAAATGTTTATGTGTCTAATCTATCTCGTAGTGATTACGATTCTTTTAGTGTGCTCTTATCGAATCTTTGAAGAAAAGAAAAATATTGTTCCTTGGTCCGATGTAGAAAATGTAGAAGATTACACCTACATGACAATTTATCGTATGTCAGAGAAGTTTGCTTATTATGAAGAAGAAAATATAGGAATTCATTTCATTATTGAAAAAGAAGATACGGGACAATGGCATACGTATTTAATTGCCATTGATGAAGATGATTATGATGAATATAAAAAGATTATTGATTACTCTTATGAAAGAACAGACAAAGAACCAAAACCAAAGAAAGTATATGGCTATCCTGTTATAACCAGTAAAGAATTAAAAGCTCTTGCCATTAAAAATATTGAAAACTTTGTTCCTGCCGAAAATGAAGTAAAAATAACAGAAAAAAACTATGAAGCCTATTTAACAAATAGTTACTTAGATACAACTAGAAGCAAAGAAGATCATTTTAGTATTCTCTTATTTGTATCTTTATTATTACTATTTATTGTAATTGCTTTAATTATCGCAACCATCTTTAATAAAGATAGAATCGTGGATAAAGTAGATCATAAAATAGAAAAAGAAATTGATCGAGCAAGATTTATGTTTGAAAGAAGTAAACGATTAAAAAATAAAAAATAGACTACTCTACAGAGTAGTTTTTTTTGAATATGTGCTATAATAATAGTAGAAAGGTGGAGAGGTTAAAACAATGAAATTTCAAGAAATTACAGAAAAAGAATATCGAACTTTTTGGGAAAACCACCCATTAAAAACATTCTTGTCAGCTCCTGAGATTGCCAAGCTAAGAGAAAAAGAAAATTGGGAGACCAACTATGTAGGGGTAAAAGAAGGAAAAAAATTAATTGCCGCAACTATGTTACTTTCTCATGAAAGACATTTCCATAAAAAAGAGTTCTACTCTCCAAGAGGATATTTATTAGATTGGAACAATAAAGACTGTATAACATTTTTTACAGAAGAATTAAAAAAATATATCAAAGAAAAAGGTGGCTATATCTTCCGTGTAGATCCATACATCATAGAAAGACAAAGAGATATTGATGGAAATATCGTAGAAGATGGAGTAGATAATAGAGACTCCGTAAAGCATCTAGAGTCCCTAGGATTTCATAGAACCCCTATAGAAGATACCGAACAAGTCGTATGGATGTTTTCTCTTGACCTAGAGGGAAAAACAGAAGAAGAGATTTTAAAGGAAATGAAACCAAACACGAGAAATCAAATTAAGAAAACGGAGAAGTTTGGAATTACCGTAAAAGAAATCTCATACGAGGAACTTCCTAGATTTCAAAATATTATGGTAGAAACAGGAGAGAGAAAAGGATTTAAAGTAAGAAAGTTATCTTACTTCCAAGAAATGTATAAACTCTTCCATGACAAAGAGGAAGTAAAATACTTTATTACCGAATTAGATTTAAAAAAATATGTAGATGGTCTTGAAAAAGAGAAAAAAGAAAAAATAGACAAGAAAAATAGTCTAAGTGATGCGAAGTATAATGATGGAGCAAAGAAGAATTTAGAAAATGAAATTGCATCTTTCGAAAAAAGAATTGCAGAATCGAAAGAAATCATGGAAAAAACAGGCAAAGAAGTCATTACATTATCAGGATCTATGTTTATGTTAATTAAACCAGAAGTCATTTACTTATCGAGTGGAAACTATGAAGAGTATATGAAATTTAATTCTCAATATTTAATTCAATGGGAATTAATCAAATATGGAATAGAAAATGGTTTTAAGAAACATAATTTCTATGGGATTCCTGCAAACATCAATGAACATCCAAAAGACTATGGAATCTATGAGTTTAAAAGAGGATTTAATGGATATGTAGAAGAATTAATTGGAGAATTTGAATTACCAATTACTTGGCATTACCATTTAATGAAAATGATTCATAAAATAAGGAGTAAGTAGTATGCATAAGACGTATCAAACAAAAGGAACTTGTTCCGTCCAAATAGATTTTGATATAGAAGATGGAAAAATCTACAATGTCAAATATACAGGCGGATGTAATGGAAATTTAAAGGGAATAGGAGCCCTAGTAGAAGGACAAGATATAAACGTTGTAAAAGAAAAACTAAAAGGAATTACTTGTGGAATGAAACCGACATCTTGTCCCGACCAGTTAGCAAGAGCCTTAGAAGAAGTATCCAAATAGGATACTTTTTTATTGACGAATTGCAAAAAGGGGAATACAATAGAATTATGAACATATGAACAGATATTCATATAAGGAGGAAATATGAAATTACATAGTAAAGAACTATTAATAGGACTAAGTGAATTTTATAAAATATTTGGAGATGCAACAAGACTAAGAATCTTAGATGTATTAACCAACAAACCTCTATGTGTAAATGAAATTAGTGAAGCATTAGATATTTCTCAGTCAGCCATCTCTCACCAATTAAAAAACTTACGAGCATCCAATCTAGTAAAAGCAGAAAAACTCGGAAAAAATGTCTTATACTCGATTGCAGATGATCATATTGAAACTCTACTAAAAGTAGGACTTGAACATATTTCGGAGGTGATATAGTGGAAACAAAAGAAAAAAGAATGATTATAAGAATTCTAAGTTGTATTCTTCTCTTAGGAATAGGAATCTTTCTAAAAAATAAAATAGGAAGTCTTATTTGTTACTTACTAAGTTATATCATCATCTCTTATGACAGATATATTGAATCTTTTCAAAATATCAAGAAGAAAGAATTTTTTGATGAAAATCTATTAATGATTTTAGCGACCTTAGGAGCTTTTTATCTAAAGAGTTACCAAGAAGGAATTTTAGTCATTCTACTTTTTCAAATAGGAGAATTTCTATCCGAAAGAGCAATCTCAAAAAGTAAAAAGTCTATTACAGAATTAATGGACTTAAGAGTAGAAGAAATCGAATTAAAAGAGAAAACAAAAATTCCTGTAGAACAAGCAAAAGTAGGGGACCAATTCTTGGTAAGACCAGGAGATAGAATTCCTCTAGATGGAGTCGTAGTAGAAGGATCTTCTTACTTAGATACATCTGCTATTACGGGAGAATCAGAACCTGTCTTTGTGAGTGTTGGAGAAAGAATCGTAAGTGGATGTTTAAATACCTCATCTACTTTATTAATAGAAGCACAAGAAACATATAAGACTTCTACTGCTCAAAGAATTATGGAATTATTAGAACAAGAAGAAGATAGAAAGTCAAAGACAGAAACCTGGATTCATCGTTTCGCAAAAATCTATACTCCTCTCGTCTTAATTCTTGGTCTATTATTATTCGTGATTCCTACAATCATGGGAGGGGAAGTAGAAGTATGGTTTTATCGAATGTTAATCTTTATCGTAAGTTCTTGCCCTTGTGCCTTAGTAATCTCCGTACCACTTGGTTATTTCTGTGGAATTGGAAGAGCATCCAAATCAGGAATCCTAATCAAAGGTTCCAAAGAATTAGAAGACTTATCCAAGATAAAAATGATTTTACTAGATAAAACAGGTACCCTTACAGATGGCGTTATGAAAGTAGGAAAAGTCTCTTCGAAACGGAAGAAAAAAGACTTTTTACAATTAGTCGCATCCTGTGAAGAAAACTCAACCCATCCAATTGCTCAAGCAGTAAAAAAAGAAAACAAAGCCCCTCTAAGAAAAGTTACCAATTATGAAGAATTTCCTGGAAAAGGAATCTCCTGCACGATAGGAAAAGAAAAAATATTAGTTGGGAATGCAAGATGGATGGAAGAAAATAAGATAGAACTACCAGAAATAGAGACGAGTCATACCATAATTTATGTAGGAGTGAATCAAGAATATGAAGGCTATATCGAAATCATGGACAGTATAAAAGAGTCTAGTTATCAAATAAAAAATCAAAAAAATATAGTCATTGTATCAGGAGATAAGAAGAAAGTAGTAGAAATGGTCGCAAAAGAACTAGGGATAGAAGACTATTATGGCGAATTAGATCCAGAAGGAAAAGAAAAAGTAGTAAAAGAATACCAAGCAAAAGGAAAAGTCATGTTTGTAGGAGATGGTCTAAACGATGCTCTCCCTCTATCCAAAGCAGATATAGGAGTCTCCCTTGCCAATATCGGAACCGATGCAGCCTTAGAAGCAAGCGATGTTGTCTTAATGAATAACGATATTTCTAAAATACTAGATGCCATTTCTCTTTCCAAATATACGCATAGAAAAGTGATGCAAAGTATATGCTTTGCCCTAATCGTAAAAGCAATTGTCTTATTTTTAGGAATCTTTGGTCTAAGTACTATGTTAATGGCAATCTTTGCCGATGTAGGAGTGACTCTAATCTCCATCATTAACGTATTACTCATTTTTACCTATCAAGAAAAAGAAGATTAAAGGAAGTCTTCTTTTTTTCATAGAAAATGCTATAATGATAAAAGAGGTGACTTATGAAAAAGAAAATAAAATGGATAGGAATCCTCTTAGGAAGTATTCTTCTCTTAGTAGGTGGTTACTTTCTAGGAAAACAATTAATTTGGAATTATAAAGTAGCACATGCTACCAAAATCGTGACTTTAACAAGAAAAAAATTACCAGTCTACGAAGAAGTCCATCTTCGAACAATTATTGATAAAATCAATGGAGAATTAACAACAAACCCTAAAATTAATACAGAAAAATTAGGAAAAGAAACCGTAGAATTTAAATATACAACAGAGGAAGGGTATCCAGTAGAACATCAAGTAGAAGTAGAAATTGTAGATATAACACCTCCCTATATTTTTCAATCAAAGGGAAAAACAATTTATACAGACTATGATGGAGATTTAGAAAAGGAACTTTTCTGTGGAGATAATTATGATCAAAATCCAAAATGTACAATAGAAGGAGAATATGATGTTCATACTCCTGGAGAATATCCAGTTACATTTGTGGGAAAAGACTCTTCAGAAAATGAGTCAAGAAATGATTTTATCTTAACTGTAAAACCAAAGGAAGATAGAAAAACCTCTTCTGGAGGAACTACATACTATACAGACTTCCAAGAAGTAAAAGAAAAGTACCAACAAGAAAATACGAAGTTTGGAATTGATGTATCTCACTGGCAAGGAAATATTAATTTTGAAAGAGTAAAAGCTGCTGGTGTAGAATTTGTATACATCCGAGTAGGAAGAGGAGATGGCATAGGAGCCGATTATGTTTTAGATGATAAGTTTGAACAAAATATCAAAGGCTTCAATGAAGTAGGAATTCCCGTAGGAGTTTATTTTTACTCCAATGCCAATAGCAAAGAAGATGCCATCAAAGAAGCAAACTGGATTGTGAAAAAAATAAAAAAATATAAAGTAGATTTAGAAATTGTTTACGACTGGGAAAATTGGGGCGATTTCCAAGAATACGATTTAAGTTTCCATGATCTTCAAGAAAGTGCGAAATCCTTCACAAAGACCTTGAAAAAAGCAGGATACCAAGGAATGGTCTATAGTTCCAAAAGTTACCTAGAGTCTATCTGGCACGAAATGGGGATGCCTACATGGCTAGCTCACTACACAGAACAAACAAACTATTCTGGTAAATATAAAGTATGGCAACTATGTGATGATGGTAAAGTAGATGGAATTAATGGTTATGTAGACTTAGATATTATGTATGAATAAAAAAACAGAAGTTAAACTTCTGTTGGAATTAAATAAACAAAAGAGTCCATATTTCGAAGCACCATATAAAGGAGTAGAAGAAGAATTACTAGAATCCATAGAGGGATAGAAGGAATCACAACATCCTTCTTTTTTAGTAGACAAAACAGAAAATAGAGTAGATAACATCCTCCTAGCATAACCCCAAAAAAAAGAAGGGGATTATATCGAAACGCTTGATAAAAATCGAAATGGATTAAGGAGTGTACCATTCTAGTGCCTCCACACCCAGGACAATAAATATGAAAAAGCGTTAAAATCGGACATTGAAAGTGTATATGTTTTAAAAATAGCAACCATAAAAAACAAATTACAAAAAGACTAAGAAGAAAAAAGCCCCATTTCCATGAGGGCTTTTTCTTAATAATAAGTGGAAGCACCTATTTCTCCTAAAGCAAAGAATAAAGAAATAAGGATTATCCAAATAACACCGATTGCAGAAATAATAATTCCAGCAATTGACATTCCCTTACCTTCTCCATTGTAGTCTTTTGCTTTTATAAGTCCAACGATGGAAACGATTAAGGTAATGACATTGAAACAACCACAACAAAAGACAAGGGAAATGATAGAAGAAATCAATCCTCCAATTGCCCAACCATTACTTCTAGTTGCTGCATTATTATTGACAATAACAGTAGCACCAGGGTTTCCAGGAACACCTTGTGCCATTCCAACAGGAGCAACTGCTACATTTTGAACAGGAGCACCTTGAAAAGGTACAGCCATGTTCGGATTTACCATTGCACCACAGAATGGACAAGCATTAGCGTCTTCTGGAATTTCTTTTCCACAGTTAGTACAAAACTTAGCCATCTTAAAACACCTCACTAGTATAAATTATAAAGGACGAAATTTAATTAATCAACAAGAAACGACATTTTTTTAGAAAACTTTACTATGGAAAAAGGAACAATTTTAAGACAAATATTTACAAACTTTCACAACAAGTCGTCCTCCCTTTGTTTTTCCCGTAACTCCCGCAAAAGAAAACTTTCCAATTCTTCGAATACTAAAGGTATCTCCTTCTTTTAATATTTTAGATGGGCTTGTTAAAACTTCATCTTGCAACAAAACTTCTTTTCTTTTTAAATAGCCATCAATCATTCCTCTACTAACATGTAAAATACTAGATAAAATAGAATCTATCCGACAACTAGAAACCATTAAAGAAATCTCCTCATAACTTCTATGATAATCCTCTAAAGTATCAAGAGAAACCTGCTCTAAAGATACCTCACATCCTCGTACCTTTAAACAGTTACTCTCTAAGTAATTTTGTACAAGAGATAGAACAAAGAAATACCAATTTCCTTCATAAAAAACAATATCTCCAAATAAATCATCCGCAATACTCAATGAATACAAAGTCCCTAAAATATCTTGATGTCGTATCTCTCCTTTTGTATGAATTTTATATAAGATAACATCAAAATTCTTTTTCCGATAAAGAATCTTTTTTTCCGCATCTGGATAAGGAGAGTAAACCTCATACTCATTTTTCTTAAGATGATACTGTAAACGTAAAATATCCCCAGGTTTTAAGAAATAAGTAGCTCCCTGTTGTGAAAAACGAGTTAAGTTTTTCTGAATTAAATACATAAAATAACCTCTTTTTAAGATTTATTATAACATGGTATAATAAGAATAGGTGATAATATGATTCGTACAATAGAAATCTTAATTCATAACGGAACACAAGAATTAAATGCCTTAATCATATATTCTAAGAAGATTTGTTATATCAACCACAAAAAGTACCAAGTAACCGATGCTTTTATAGAAGGAATTATTGAGACAATCTATCTATGGAAAAATGAATATGGTACAGACAACAATATAGATAGTGAAGAGTTTACGATTATTGTAAAATCAACCGATGGAAAAGAAACCTTCCATGGAAAAGGAATTTATCCTTATAACTACACAGTCTTAAAAGAATTGCTAGGTGATTTAGAGTGATAGAAGAAATGGAATATTTTTTAAATTGTAGAGAATATCTAAGAGAAAAATTACCTATCATAACAGAAGCCTTTGTAAAGTTTTATGGAGAAGACAAAAGAAAAGAAATTGAAGATAAGTTTAGTCATATTCTATTAGTTGCGCATAATACCCCACAAAGTCGAGCACAATTTTTAAAAGACCTACAAAAACAGATTACCAAGGAAATTATAGATGCAAAAATGTCTGCTATGAATCCTCCTCTTAGTAAAGAAGATTTATTCCAAGGATATGACTTAGAAAATAGATGCTTAACGCCAATTGACCATTACCATGTTTTTTATGAAATGTTTAAGTTAGGAGAAGAGGGTAGACAAAGGGAATTTAAAGAAAAAGGGTTTGAAGACTTAAAAAGATATATCAAAGACTTCACAAGAGAAGAATTTGAAGAAATTGTAAGAACAAAAAGAGTCCCTGAAAAATATAAAACTCTACCACATTGGTTAAGAGAAAACATGATGTATTATGCAGACCCAGAAAATATGGAAAGAAGATATCAAAGTTCCTATAAGACCGCAAGAGAACTAATAGAAAAAATAGATTCTAATATTACATTAGATAATTTTCCGTATTACTTAGATTCTCCCAAAATAAAATCGCTAAATGAGTTTTCTGATGCCTTAGAAGAAATAGAAAAAGAATATGAAGAACGTCTAAAAAAATATAGTAAATATTATGAAGAACAAAAGCAAAATGAAGAAGTAAGAAGAAAGCTTCAAGCAAAATATTATATCCGTTTAGTAGAAGAAAATAGTGACTTTTTAGAAGAATCAGATAAAGCAACCCTAGAAGAATACCGAAAAGACTCCTTCAATAGTTTTCGTTTAAGTGAGAAGATTACCTTTATTTTTGGGTATGGACTAACTCCTGCCAATAACATAGAATCTTTCTCAAAAGAAGCAGAAACTCTACTAAGGGATCCATCAACTCCACAGTGGCGAATCGATACCATTAAGAAAAACCGCATCAAGTATTTCCAATTATGTGGCATCCATTTAGGAGAAGATTATGAAGCCTATGAACAAAGCGAAGAAGCAAGAAAGAAAAGACCAACTCAAGAGAGAATAGAACGTTTTGAAAAGACGAGAAAGAAAGCAGAAAATGACTTCAATAATGAATTCTACACTTCTACTGTCAAGCACCAAGAAGCAAGAAGAGAAATCGCATCTCTTGGTTTATTAAATCAAGATGATGGCTTAAACGCTTCTATTTATACACTACCATGTAGTACCTTTGTAAATCCCAATTTAAGAAAAACGGAAGATGGCTATGAACAATTTAGTATCGTTGCTCTACAATGTAATTATAGAGATGGTTCTAGAGACCATGATATCATTCATGAAATGAATCATGTATTTGAACTTTGTCTAAAAGAAGTAGATGAAAAGAAAAAGGAATATGAATACATCTGTGGTTGGGATGCCTCAAGATGTCCCATAGTAGATAGCCCAGATCAAGAAGTAGATACTCTAACGCCAGATACCGAAAAAAGGTCTTATGAGCTATTTAGTGAAATTATCAATGAAGTAATCGCTCAAGAAATCTATAGAGGCCTATTAGAAGAGGGCCATCATATCTTCGATACCGAAGAAAATGCAAGAGTAAAAGGAACCACTTCATATGAACATACCTTTTTCTTAGTAAAAGACTTCTATGAAGAATTTAAAAAAGAAATCATCGAAAGTAGAAGCAATGGAAATATTCAAATCATATGGGATGAAGTAGGAAAAGAAAACTTTGATGAATTAAACAAATTGTTTCATATCTATTATGAAAATTTCTCAGGAATGAAAATCTATAGTCTCTTAAATTCTTTAAAGAATGGAGAAGATACCAATCAAACAAGAGTTTATAAGTCTCTTCTAGAAAAAAGAGATGAGATTTTAGCAAAAATGAGAAAACATAGTATGTTAAAAAAAGAAACAACAAAAAAAGGTTCCATAGGAACCACGAAAAAAGACTAAAAAAATTAGTCTTTTTCTTTTATAAATATTCCTTTAATTTTTCTAAATACTTCTCCTGCATCTTAACATATTTCTCACAAAAAGAAGCAATCTTTTTATCCATCTTTTTATGATTAAGAATTCTTCTTCCTTCAATAATACCCATAGTAGTACCATTGATTAATAACTCTGCAATTTTAGAATGACTATTATCTAACATAGTATCTTTCATAATTCCATACCAAGTCATTGCTTTTTCAGCGCCATTTACTTTATGAATCTCTTCATCTGTATATTCATGATAATGTTCAATAATCTGATCAGAATATTGAGCATATTCATCATGAAAATCTACAAGGAAATCTCTAAACTCATGATCTTGTACTTTTTTTAAAATGAGTTCCAACGCTTCCATTCCCATACTACAACCTTTATTTAATTCATCTAATACATTTAAATTGGTATCCATAACTTCCCTCCAAAAATAGTATGAGCCAAAAATTTTCTTTCATACATAGAAAGGAAAGATACTACAAAAATCATAAGATATGGTATATAATGAAGAAGAGAAGATCAACTAGGATCTTTAGGAGTGTTACATGAAGAAAATTATTTTAAAAATAGATGGTATGACTTGTAGTGCTTGCTCTAACGGATTAGAAAAGTATCTAAAAAAACAAAAAGGGGTAGAAGAAGCATCTGTAAATTTAGTAATGGCAACCGCAAGTATTACCTATGAAGAAAATTTAACAATCAAAGACTTAGAAAACTTTGTAGAAGAAGCAGGATTTCATTCTCTAGGAGAAGAAAAAGCATACGAAAAAGAAGAAAAGAAAGAAACCATAACTCCTTATATTCTATTAGGAATATTAGGTCTTTTCATCATGCTTATTTCAATGCAACACATGTTAAAATTCCCAATCCCATTCTTCTTAGATATGAAAAAAAGTCCAAAATCCTATGCCATTATCTTAACACTACTAACCATTCCTTATATGATCTATGTATGGGATATTCTAAAAAGTGGTGTAAAAAATCTAATTCATAAGATGCCCAATATGGATACCTTAGTATCTTTAGGAATCCTATCTAGCTATCTTTATAGTTTAGTAGGAGTAGGAATGATTTTAACCGGACATCACAAATACGTACATGAACTTTATTTTGAATCGACAATCTTTGTAATCTACTTTATGAAACTAGGAAGATTTATCAATGATCATAGTAAAAATAAAACAAAAGAAGCCATTCAAGAACTAGTAAAAATTACTCCTAGTAAAGCACATAAAAAAGAAGGAGATTCCTACATCGATGTTACCATTGATGAAGTAAAAAAAGGAGATATTCTAGTCTGTCTTGCAGGAGAAAGAGTTGCAGTAGATGGAGAAATCGTAAAAGGAAAATCTACCTTTGATGAATCCTTTATTACCGGAGAATCTCTTCCCGTAGAAAAAGGGAAAGAAGACAAAGTTATTGCCGGAAGTATTAATTATGATAATGTAGTGGAATACATTGCAGAAAGAATCGGAAAAGAATCGACTATTTCCGAAATCGTTCATTTAGTAGTAGAAGCCACTTCTAGTAAAACAAAAATTGCAAGACTAGCAGACAAGATTTGTACATATTTTGTACCAACAGTAGTAGGAATTGCTCTCTTAACATTGCTAATGAATGGAATTCTTACCAAGAATATAGGAACATCCATTACTAGATTTGTTACCGTCCTAGTAGTAGCCTGTCCATGTTCTCTTGGTTTAGCAACTCCTCTTGCCTTAGTCGTAAGTGTAGGAAACGGTGCCAAAAAAGGAATCCTATTAAAAGATAGCGAAGCATTAGAATTATCAAGTACCGTAGATACCGTAGTAATGGATAAAACAGGAACCCTTACCCAAGGAATTCTAAGCATTCGGGAAATCAATAATCATAGTGACTTACAACAAGAAGAAATCTTAAATATTTTAACATCCATAGAAAAATATAGTACCCATCCATTATCCATAGGAATTAATAAATATGCCAAAGAAAATAAAATTCCAAGTGATATCGAGATGACAGTAGAAGAATTGCCAGGCTATGGGTTAAAAGGAAAAGAAGGAAATAATATCTATTATGCTTGTAATGCAGCTCTTCTCAAAAAATTGGATATTATTAACTCTTATGAGGAAGAAGAAAAGAAAATGGCAAAAGAAGGAAATAGTGTCATTTATCTTGTGAAAAATAAAAAAGTAATCGCAACCTTTGGTCTAAGAGATGTTATTCGAAAAGAATCCATTTCTCTTGTAAAAAAATTAAAAAAGGCAAATATCAAAGTAGTTATGCTATCAGGAGATAACAAAGAAACTGCTCAAAAGATTGCCGATGAAATCGGAGTGGAAGAAGTAATTGCTGGTGTAACCCCAAAAGAAAAGACAGAATATATTAAAAAATGCGTAGAAGAGGGTAGAAAAGTAATGATGGTTGGAGACGGAATCAATGATGCCCCATCTCTTTCTGCTGCCCATGTAGGAGTCTCTCTAAGTAGTGGAACCGATATTGCCAATAATGCCGCAAGCGTAGTTTTAGTATCCAATAACATTGAGAAAGTAGCAGATATCCTAGATTTAGGAACAAGAACCATGAAAAATATCAAAGAAAATTTATTTTGGGCATTTATCTATAATATTTGTATGATTCCACTCGCAACAGGAATCATTCCGAAAATGAAAATAAACCCAATGATTGCCTGTATCGCAATGATTATTAGTAGCTTAACAGTCACATTAAACTCTCTTCGATTAAAAAAGAAGTAAGAATAAGAAAAGTATGATATAATAGGGCAAGTGAAAAGAGGTGGAGAGAATGAAAAAAGTAGTAATTGGTATGAGTGGTGGAGTAGACTCTAGTGTAGCAGCCATCATCCTCCAACAACAAGGATATGAAGTAATCGGACTCTTTATGAGAAACTGGGATTCTCTTGCAGATGGAGAAATGAACGGACCAACGACTGCTTCTGGAATTTGTCCCCAAGAAGAAGACTATAACGATGCCAAAGCAGTCTGTGATAAATTAGGAATTCCTCTTTATCGAAAAGACTTTGTAAAAGAATACTGGGAATATGTATTTACGTATTTCTTGGAAGAATTAAAAGCTGGTCGTACCCCAAACCCAGACATTATGTGTAATAAATATATTAAGTTTGACATGTTTGAACAAGAAGCAAGAAAATTAGGAGCAGACTATATCGCAACAGGACACTATGCCAGAATAGAAGATGGTCATCTTCTAAGAGGAGTCGATCGCAATAAAGATCAAACTTATTTCCTATCTCAAGTATCCAAAGAACAATTAAAAGATGTTTTATTTCCAATTGGGGATATGGAGAAAAAAGATGTAAGAAAAATTGCAGAAGAATATGATTTAATTACAGCAAAGAAAAAAGATTCTACCGGTATTTGCTTTATTGGGGAAAGAAACTTTAAAAACTTCTTAAAAAATTATTTACCAAATCAACCAGGAAAGGTAGTAAATATTGAAACAGGAGAAATAGTAGGAGAACACATTGGTTTAATGAACTATACAATTGGTCAAAGAAAAGGACTAAATATTGGTGGTTTTGAAGATAAGATGTTTGTCGTAGGAAAAGATTTAAAAGAAAACATTCTCTATATCTGTTTTGGAGAAGAAAATGATTACTTAATCAGTACTTCTTGTCTAGTAAATGAAATCAATTATTTAGAAGAAGAAAAAAGAAAAACTTGTACGGCAAAATTCCGTTATCGCCAAGAAGATGTTCCTGTAGAACTAGAATGGTTAGAGAACGAAGTACTAGTAAAATATCCACAAGGAGTAAAATCCGTAACTCCTGGTCAAGCCTGTGTCTTCTATGATGGAGAAATTTGTCTAGGAGGAGGAATCATTAAAGAAGTACAAAAAGAAGGAAAAAAACTTTGGTATTTGTAGGAGTAAAAAATGGATCAAGATAAAATTGGAAAACTAATTGAGTCGATTCGTAAAGAACACCATCTAACCCAAAAAGAATTGGCAGACCACCTAGGAGTTACCCACCAAGCCGTTTCAAAATGGGAAAATGGTAGAAATATTCCCGATATTGGCATCTTAAAACAATTAGCAGAAGATTATGATTTAAATCTAGAAGAAATTCTAAACGGAGAAAAAAAGAAGAGAAAAACACCAATCTATATAAAATGGATTCCTATTTTATTCGTGGTAGTAGGAATCATAATCGTATCTCTCCTAAAACCAAAAGATTTTGAATTTAAGACGATATCTTCTAAATGTAGTGATTTTGAACTATCAGGAAGTGCCGCCTATAATAAAGAAAAAACATCCATCTATATTTCGAATATAGAGTTTTGTGGGAAAGAAAATAAAACCATCTATCAAGAGATGAATTGTTACTTCTATGAGAAAAAAGAAGGAGAAAAAGAACTCATCAGTACTTGTCCGAAAAAAGAAAATACGACTCTAGAAGATTATTTAAAAGAAGTGCGAATTGAAATAGAAGACTCTAAAAACTTATGTAAAGATTTAACAAAAACGACTCTTATGATTGAAATTGCTGCCAAAACAAAAGAGAATAAAATAGAAACATTTCTAATTCCTATCAAATTAAATGATAGTTGTAAATAATTCAACCTCTAGTTGAGTTATTTTTTATGGAAAAATGTCGAAAAAGAAAGTATAATGAAATACAGGTGATGCAAAATGAAAAAAATAATTACAGGAATGATGATTGGTATAATATTATTTTCCTTAACAGCTTGTAAAAAAGAAGAAACAAAAACAGATGCCTCTCGTTTTAAAGAAGAATATGAAAGCCTAAATGGAACCAAAAACTCTTCAGGAAAAACCATACGTGAGATAGAAATAGGAGAAGACAATCCTATGATTTATCAATCAACAAAAGATATCTTAAAGAAAATGGAAGACAAAGAAACCTTCGTAGTATACTTTGGTTTTGCAGAATGTCCATGGTGCCGTTCTATGTTAGAACAATTTCTAAAAAGTGCGAAAGATAATGGAATCGATTCCATTTACTATGTAGATGTACAAGAAATAAGAGATACCTATCAAATAAATGATAATGGGGAAGTTGTAGAAACCAATCCTGGAGTAGATGGATATAAAGAATTAATTGAAAAAATGAAAGATGTTTTAGCAGACTATACTTTAACAACAGAAAATGGCGAAGAAGTAATGGTAGGAGAAAAAAGAATCTATGCTCCAAATGTAGTCGCAGTAGTTGCAGGTCAACCAGAAAAAATGGTAGAAGGAACAAGTGAAAAATTAGAAGATCCTTATTCCAAATTAACCGATGAGATGAAAGAAGAAAGCTATAACTCCTTCAAATGTTTATGGGAGTGTCTACAAGAAAATACACTTTCTTGTAAAAAAAATGCATGTTAAAAAGTGATTCGTAAGAATGACTTTTTTATTTTATGGTATAATAAAATAGTTAGGAGGAATAAAATGAAACCTTTAGTTTTATGTATATTAGATGGCTGTGGAGTAAGAGAAGAAAGCGATGGGAATGCATTTAAAAATGCCGATAAACCAACATTAAATCATTTATTCGAAAAATACCCTCATTCGATCTTACAAGCAAGCGGAAAAGCAGTAGGTCTACCAGAAGGCCAGATGGGAACAAGTGAAGTAGGGCATATGAACCTTGGATCAGGAAGAGTAGCTATGCAACCACTAGAGACGATTACTGCTGCCATTGAATCAAAAGAATTTTTTGAAAATAAGAAAATAGTAGAAGTCATGGAACACGTAAAAAAAGAAAATTCCACTCTACATATTTTCGGATTATTATCGGATGGAGGAGTTCACTCTCATATCAATCATCTTTTAGCACTATTAGAAATGTGTAAAGAAAAAGAAGTAAAAAAAGTAGTATTTGACATCTGCTTAGATGGAAGAGATACCTATGAGAAAAGTGCATTAACCTATTTAAAACAATTAGAAGACAAAATGAAAGAATGCAATCTAGGTTCTATCAATACCATATCCGGTAGATATTATGCAATGGACCGGGACAATAACTTTGATCGTCTGAAGTTAGCATACGATGCCATTTGCTATGGAGAAGGCCCAGTCTACTCATCTTATCAAGAATTAGTAGAAGACAATTATCAAAAAGAAAAATTTGATGAATTTGTAATTCCTGGAATCATCGAAAAAACACCTCTACAAGATAACGATGGAATCATTGCCTTTAACTTTAGAAAAGATAGATTACGAGAAATGTTTACGTTGCTATCGAATCCAAAAGCATATGAAAAAGAAGCAAATGAGAAGAATCTACAAGTAAAAGAATTTAAAAATCTAAAAGTATTAACAATGTATCCTGTAACAGAAACCGTAACTTGTCCTCATGCATTTGATGACCTAGATTTAAAAAATATTTTAGTAGATTATCTTCACAACAATGGACTAAGTCAATTAAGAATTGCAGAAACAGAAAAATATCCTCATGTAACATTCTTCTTTGATGGAGGAAAAGAAGTAGAATACCCTGATATGAAAAAGATTCTAATTCCCTCTCCAAAAGTCGCAACTTATGATTTAAAACCAGAAATGAGTGTTTATGAAGTAACAGAAAATTTCTTAAAAGAAGTAGGAAATTATGATGTAACGATTATGAATCTTGCAAACGGAGATATGGTAGGACATACGGGCGTTTATGAAGCGGCCAAACTAGCAGTAGAACACATGGACAAATGTATAACAAAAATCTATGAAAAAGTACAAGAATTAGGTGGAATCTTAATCATTATTGCAGACCATGGAAACTGTGATGTAATGTGGGATGAAAATCATAATCCAGTAACCTCTCATACAACGAATCCAGTTCCATGTATCATAACAATGGATCATATCAAACTAAGAGATGGTAAACTAGCAGATATTGCTCCAACGATGTTAGAAATCCTAGGTCTGCCAATTCCAGAAGAAATGACAGGGCAATCTCTAATCATAAAAGAATAAAAAGAATTGTCAATTAAACAAGAGTTTTTAAAAAATAGTAGAAAACAAAAGAAAGAATGATATAATACTAATATAAGGTGGTGTGATTATGGTAAGTAGTGGAACAGTAAACGGTGACGCATCAAGCGTAAGTTCTCAATTATCAAGCTACTCTTCTGCAATGAGTGAGTTAAACGGTTCATGGCAAGGAAGTTCCTATGATAGTATATCTTCTCAAAGCAGTAGCTTTGTATCAGAGTACCAAGGAGCAATCACTTCTCAAATGTCAGCCTTTGCCAAAGCAGTAGATTTGTATGCAAAATATAAAACAGCAAAACAAAATGTAGAAATAGCAAAAAGTAATTATAATACAGCATTTACAAAGAGTGATACACAAGCCTTAGCACAATCTGCCAGAGATATATCAACCTATCAAAAACAATGTGCAGACTTAAAATTTCAAATTGAAGCGGCTCTTCGAGAAGCTTCTTCTACCAAGTTACATGCCTCATCATTAGGATAGAAAACAAAAAGAATAGAAAAATCTATTCTTTTTTTATAGTTAATAATGAATAATGAGAAAAATCTAAATCTCTTATTTTTTGTACATAATCATCATACTGGAAATGATAGACATCTTCCACTTGATCTAAGTAAGGATAATCATAATACAAGATATTATTGATAAAGGGAAAAATCATTTTAAAAATATTTTCCTGTCTTAAAATTAAATTAAGAATAGCATTTTTCTTATCGACATCAAATATCTCCTCATCAAAAAAATCAAGGTTATGGACTTCTTCCAAAACTGCATTCAAGAAAACTTGAGGCTTTTTCGTATAAGCACCAATCGTAACGATAAGAAAATGATCAAAAATGGAATCTCGACAGCATATAGAACCCGTAATAACCTTTTCATCCACTAATTTCTGATGTAGAGAAGAAGGAATATCAAAAGCAGAATGATAAAAAACATTAAGATAAAAATCTAAATTTAATCGTTCAATATTTGTATAAGAACTTATATCTATTTTAAAAGAAACTTCTGCATAATCCATAGGAGAAAGAAAAGAAAATTGATCTCTTTTTTTTCGAACCGATAAATCTTCTGGATAAGGAAGAACTTCAACATCTCGAAAAGAAAATTTTTCTTTTTGAAAAAAACTACGAATTTCCTCCAAAACTTCTTCTTTTTGAAAATTACCCGCAATAACAATAAACTGATTCTTAGGCTGATAAAAAGCATCATACAACAACTTTACTTGTTCAATCGTAATACTCTCTACTTCTTGTAGAGTCCCTCCTACATCTCGAAAATCCACATGAGGAAATAGATTTTCCATTCTTCTTCTATTCGCATAATAAAATTTATTATCCATTCTTCCCCGAATTTCTTGATAAATAGGATTTTTTAACTTCTCTAATTTTTCTTTTTGGAAATCTACATGATAAATCCCATCTAATAAAGTTTGAATTCCATATGCTACATCATAAACAGTCTCAAAATAATAACTCGTAACAATAGGAGAAGTAGAAGCATTGGTAGACATTTGCTTTTCCCCAAGTTCTGTTAAAAAGTTTCCTCTTTCATTACACTCTACAAGATAATGTTCCAAAATATGAGCAACTCCATCTGGTAGAGACCATTCTTTTCCATCATAGAGAAAATGTTTTGTCGCTCCTCCACAATAAGTATTGAATTGAAAGAAAGTAGAATGTCTTTTAAAGTCAGGATAAAGATAGACAGTTAAACCATTATCTAAAACAACAGTATCTAATTTATACATGGTCTCCCTCCTTTAAAAAATACTTGGTATCAAGAACAATTCGATCTAAAAAGAGAATAACATCTTGAGGAGTAATCGTAACAATTTTTTGATAATACTCTTCTGTTGAATAATCAATTTTTAAATCTTTTATAATGGCATCTTGAAATAAACTAGTTTTGTCATCTAGTAGACGAACAAGTCCAACTTTAAGACGATCTTTAATATTTTGAAGTAGTGGAGCAATCAACTCCTCATCCCGAAGTTGTTCAAAGACTTCTTGAATTTTTTCTTGTACTAAGAAAACGCTATCGGAATGAATCGATGCATAAATACATAAAAGGCCATAATTATCATAAGTAGAAGCCCCACATGAATAAACAAGATCGGCCTCATCCCGAAGTCTTTTACTTAAAAGTCTAGAAGAAAGAGAAGAAAGCAATCCTCTAACAACCCCTAAAAGGAATTCATCCTCTTCCTTCATATCCTTCACTTTATAAAAAGCTAAATAAACAGAATCTCGAAATTGAGATTGTTGCGTAACTTCTTTTGGAGGAGTAACAACAGGTAAATAATTCTTTGTCTCAATAGAAATCGTTTTAAGAGAAAAAGAAGTACGATACAAATATTTTTGACATAATTCTTCCATTTTCTGGTCAGAAACATTTCCAAAGATATAAATAACCGGTTGATTATTGTAAATAGTATCTAAATAATGTTGATATAACTTCTCGGGAGTTACCTCATCAATTTGCTCTGGATAAAGAGCAAGAGAAGAAGAAAACCTGCCATCAGGATCCACAATCTTCTTCGCATGAATAAAAGCATAAGAATTAGGATCTTGTAAAGTATTTTCAATCTCCATTTTTAGATTTTGAACTTCTCGCTCAAACTCCATTTGACAAAAACGATTATTTTCGACTTTTGGATGATAAATCATTTCAGAAAAAAACTGAAATTGTTCTTCGAGTAAATCTTCTCCTAGTGCCTTGGTATCAGGAATCATAAAGTGAAACGAATACTGAGAGTCTTGAATCAAAGAAGAATAAGAACAAAAAGAACTCAATAGGAATAATCGTTGGGTTGCCATGGTAAACTCTCTCTCCGTAGGATATTGAGAAGTAACAGAATGAAGAATTCTTGGTAATAAACTAGGATAGGCAAGCATCTCCTCATCCCTTGGAAAAGGAAAAATCACTTGAATTTGAATAGTTTGAAAATCTTCATTATGAATAATGATTGGCTTATTTTGTATGGTTATTGTTTTCAAAAAAATCACCTAAAAAAATTATACCAAAAGTTGACAAAGATTTATAGTATAATAAAGGAAAGGATGGAATTTATATGATAACAAAAAAATATAATTGGAAAGAAGAAATCAAAGAAGAAGAACTTCAAGAAGTAATCAAAATATTAAAGCAAGATGGAGTGGTCATATTCCCAACAGATACTGTATATGGAATTGCTTGTAATAGTTTGAGTGAAAAAGGAATTGCAAAAATCTTTGAAATTAAAAATAGACCAAAAGAAAAACCCATTAATGTATTAACAGATTCTGTGGAAAAAATAGAACAAATTGCGAATTTACTAGAAAAAGAAAAAACATTAATGGAAAAATATATGCCAGGGGCTCTTACCATGATTGTGGAGAAAAAAGAATCTCTACCAAGCATATTAACATCATCTCTACCAACAGTAGGAGTAAGAATCCCAAACAATGAGATAGCTCTTGCAATCCTAAAAAACTTTCCATATCCTCTCGCAACAACAAGTGCCAACACTTCTGGAGAAGAAGCAGGAGTAGAAGTAGAAGATTTCACAAAAACATTTGATGGAAAAGTAGATGCCATAATCGATGGAGGACCAACAAAAATACAAATAGCATCTACCATCATAAAAGTAGAAGAAAATAACATAAAAGTCTTACGAGAAGGAAGCATAAAAATAACAGAATAATTCTTTTTTTGAAAAATAAAGTATGCTATAATAAAGATAATTATAGTAGGTGAAGATATGAATGAAGCAAATACCATTTCAGAACAAGCATTAGAAAACAAGTGCCCCTCTTGTACCGCATCCATAAAGTTTAATCCTACCATAGGAAAGTTTAAGTGTGAATATTGTGGAAGTGAATTTACATTAGAGGAATTAAAAAAATATAGTAATAATGCCGCAACCGATGCCAATAACGCAAGCAATCCCCAACAACAAGCAACAATAGAACAATCCATACCAGCAGATAACTATAGCAACTACATATCATATAAATGCGAAAGTTGTGGAGCAGAAATAGTGACAGATGAACAAACAGCTGCCACGTTTTGTGTTTACTGTGGAAATACTGCCATTCTAAAAAGTAAATTATCAGGACAATTTACTCCAAACAAAATCATCCCTTTTGCAAAAGACAAAGCCTCTGCAGTAGAAGCCTTTAAATCTTTAAAAAAGGGTAGACCTTTAATGCCAAAAGATTTTTGTAATGAACAAAATATTGAAAAAATAAGAGGAGTCTATATTCCTTTCTGGCTATACGATATCTTTGTATCAGGAGATGTCGAAATGCATGGAGAAATTATTACCCATTGGTCAAGAGGAGATACTCGTTATACCAAAACAGATATCTATAAAGTCATCCGTGGAGGAACGATGGCATATAAAGGAATCCCTGTAGATGGATCTTCTCGTTTTGATAATAATATTATGAATAGTATCGAACCATTCGATTATTCAGCATTTCTTCCTTATAATCATGCCTATCTGTCAGGCTTTTTAGCAGAAAAATATGATGAAGAAGGAGATGCCAATTTCGAAGAAGCCAAAAAAAGAGCCCTTAATTCAACAAGAAACTTTATGCAAGCAGATGCTACCATGTATACAGCAAAAGCAATCGAAAAAGATACATTGCTTCCACAACAAACCAATCGAGAATACGCGATGTTACCCGTATGGATGGTAAATGTAAAATATAAAAACAAACCTTATATTTTCGCAATGAATGGACAAACAGGAAAATTTATTGGAAATATTCCTCTAGATGTTACAAAAACCATTCTCTTTGCCATCATAATTTTTATCATTGTGGTAATTGTTGGGTCTATCATAAGCTATGTAAGCTTTCATTTATAGGAGGTGGAAAAGATGAAAAGAATCAAAAAAATAGTTCTTCTTCTATTCACATTACTCCTATGGATTACTCCTGCTTTTGCAAAAGTTCCCGTAACATATGATAGAAATACATTAGAAAATTATGGGGTAAAGAAGAAATGGAAAGTAACAAGTGAAAATCAAGCAAATGTCATGCGTTCCCATGCAGTAGATAGTGAAGAGAAAATATATGACTTTGCAGGAGTTTTAACAGATGATGAGTATAACAGTTTAAAAAAACAAATTGAGGAATTTATCCAGAAAACCAATATGGATTTAGTCATATTAATAGAGAGTTTTCCCTATTATCAAGATAGAGAAAACGAAGACTACGCAGTTGACTTCTATGATTACAATGACTTTGGTATGTTTAATGATAATTATAGTGGAACTCTATTATTTAGAAATACCTATGAATCCAATCCATACTATGATATGTATAACTTCGGAGTAGCACAGCAATACTTTGATCAATCAAGAATGGACATCACATTAGATGGTATTTATGATAATTTACATGCTGGAAATTATTATGAAGGATTCTCTAGTTTTATCAAATACTTAAGTAACTTTTATGATGCAGGAATGGCACTAGATGATTATGAATTAGATGAAAATGGTTTTCTACAAAAGAAATACGAATATCCATTCATAGTAATCTTTGGAGCAGCATTTGTCATAACGGCAATCATCATGGGAATTCTAATCTCAAAAAATAAAATGGTTAGAAAAGCAACACAAGCAGAAAATTATCTAGATCAGTCCTCTGTTCAAATTACCAATCGGCAAGATATCTTCTTGACGACTCATACGACAAGTTATACCGTATCCAGCAGTAGTGGAGGCTCATCTGGAGGTGGCGGAGGTCACTCCAGCAGAGGATCATCCGGTGGAGGTCACACCAGTGGAGGAGGACGTCACGGATAAAAAAAGAAAAATTTCATATAAATTTCACAAAAATAGTATATATTGAAAGAGTAAACAAAATAATGAGGTGAAAAAATGGAGAAAAAAGAAAAAGAAGAAAAAGAAGAAATAAAAGAGGCTAACTTAGAGAAAGAAGACAAGAAAGAAAACGGTAAAAAGAAGAAAAAGAGGTCTCAAAATAAAAAAGATGTCGCAATCTACATTGTTTTATTCTTATTTATCGTAGTAATCTTTGGAGCCCTAATTATTGCCTTAAATAATGTTGGACTATTAGAGTTAGGCCCATTAGATAATTCAGGTGGTAAGAAAGCAACTCTAAAATATACCGAAGTAGGAAAGGCAGAAAAAGAAGGCGTTTATATAACAGATGTCTCTGAAATCGTAGAAGAGACAATGCCATCGATTGTTGCTATTACAAGTAAAACATTAGTAAGCAGTGGACTATATGGACCAAGTTTCTTTGGAAGAGAAGAATACCAAGAAGGTGCAGGAAGTGGAATTATTATTAGTCAAACAGATGATGAAATCCTAATTCTAACAAACAACCATGTAGTAGAAGGTGCAGAAGAATTATCTGTTCAATTTATCGATGGAAAAAGTGCAGATGCCAAAGTAAAAGGAACATCTGAAAGAAAAGATGTTGCGGTAATATCTGTTAAAAATAATAGTGTAGAGAAAGAAACAAAAGAAGCTATCAAGATTGCAACTATGGGGGATAGCACAAAATTAAAAGTAGGAAATGGAATCATTGCCATAGGAAACGCCCTAGGATATGGACAATCTGTAACAACAGGTGTTGTAAGTGCAATCGATAGAGATGTAACAATCGATGATATTACAAATAAAATGATTCAAATTGATGCTGCAATCAATGGAGGAAACAGTGGAGGAGCTCTTTTAAATAGTGTTGGTGAAGTAGTTGGAATCAATTCTGCTAAATATTCCTCAAGTGGTTCTGCATATTCCGCAAGTATCGAAGGTATGGGATTTGCTATTCCAATTAGTGATGTAAGTGAATTAATAGAAAATCTTATGAATGGAGAAGAAGACACAACAGATGTATCTATTGGAATTGAAGGAAGCATGGTAAGTGATGGAACATACAATATGCCTACTGGATTCTATATCTCAAAAGTAGTAGATGGAAGTGGAGCAGATAAAGCAGGACTTGAGATTGGAAACATCATTACCAAAATAGAAGGCAAAGAAGTAACAAGTCTATCTACTATAAAAGATGTCTTATATAACAAGAAAAAAGGTGACAAAGTAACCTTAACAGTTGCCTATACCAATCGTAAATCTTATAGTGAAAAAGAGGTAAAAGTAACCTTATCATAAAAGAGATGAATTCATCTCTTTTTCTATGGTAAAATAGAACTAGGTGGTTCTATGTTAGAAGACAAAATCTTTCAAAAATGCCAAATCAATAAAGAAAAAGCATTAGAATATGGTTTCCGAGTAGAAAATGAAAAAATGGTTTATAGAAAACCAATTATGAATCATACATTAATAGTAGAAATAATAGTAATAGGAAATAAAGTAGAAGGCAAGATATTTGATAAAGAATTAGGAGAAGAATACACGAGTTTTCGAGTAGAAAAGAATACAGGAGAATTTGTAAACAAAGTAAGAGAAGAATATCAACGAATTCTAGAAGACATTAAGGAAAAATGTTGTATAGAAAAGCCCTACGTTTCAAAGCAAGCAAATCGCCTAAGTGAATGGATAAAAAAACAGTATGGATCATCTCCTGAATTCTTATGGAAAGAAGATTCAAAAAATTCAGTATTTCGTAATACATTAAATAAAAAATGGTATGGTATTATTATGACAATTAATAAAAAGAAACTTGGAGGAGAAGAAAAAGAAGTAGAAGTGATGAATGTAAAACTACCTCCCGAAGAAATAGAAGAGCTCATAAAAAAAGAAGGTTACTACAGAGCCTATCATATGAATAAGAAATACTGGATAACCTTTATTTTAGATGATACGATATCAGATGAAGAATTAAAAGAAAAAATTAAAAGAAGTTACCAATATACGACTCCAGCAAAGAAAAAGAAGGGAAACGAATGATTCGATTATATGAAGATTTAAACATTAAATTTTATACATTAGAAATTGTAGGGATTTCTCTTCTTTTACTCGCAACTACCGTTCTTTATGGGAAAACAGGAGAAATCATCTACTTAGTTCTTTTATTAGGAATTACCATTCTATATGTGATAGGAGTCTCTCTATTTTTTACCAAAAAAGCAAAGAAAAGATTAGAAAAATCCATTCAAAGAAAAGATAAGGAAGAATTAGAAAGAATCAAAAAGAAAAATAATAAGTTATATAACAGAGTAAAGGAAGAAGTAAAATGGAAATAATAGTAGGAAAATATAGTGGCTTTTGTAATGGTGTAAGACACACAGTAGAAGAAGCAAAAAAGGTCTTAGAGGAGAACTCTTCTGTTTGTTGCCTAGGAGAAATTGTACATAACGAAAGAGTAATCCAAGATCTAGAAGCAAAAGGAATGAGAACAATAGACTCTATAGAAGAGGCAAAACAAGGAGAAAAAGTAATTATTCGGGCTCATGGAGAAAGAAAAGAAGTCTATGATAGGGCCAAGGAAAAAAATCTAGAAGTAATTGATCTTACCTGTGGCAGAATCCAAGTAATTCGAACGAAAATTTCTTCTAAAAAAGAAGACCATTCTATCATCATTATTGGAAAAAAG
This sequence comes from uncultured Bacilli bacterium, assembly GCA_947632595.1. GTDB lineage: Bacteria > Bacillota_I > Bacilli_A > RF39 > UBA660 > UBA3789. The sequence continues at coordinate 55,218 of CANRPY010000008.1, forward strand.
AATCATCCAGAGACACTAGGAGTACAAAGTTTCTCAGGAAAAGACGCTAAGATTATAGAAGAATTAGAAGAAATAGAGCCATGCCTAGAAGAAATCAAGAAAAGAGGAAAGAAAAAAATATATATCGTATCCCAAACAACATTTAATGAAGAAAAATTTGAAGAAATCGCGAATAAAATCAAAAAAGAATGGCCTTATGAAATAACAATCGATAAAACAATATGTGATGCAACAAGCAAAAGACAAGAAGAAACCAAAGAACTATCCAAAAAAGTAGAGTTAATGTTAATAATAGGGGGAAAGAAAAGTTCGAATACAAAAGAATTAGAAGTCATCTCTAAAAAGAATTGTAAAAATGTATATTTAATTCAGGACAAAGAAGATTTAAAAGAAATCAATACAAAAAATTATCAAAAGATAGGAATTATGGCGGGGGCATCCACTCCAGAAAATGTAGTAGAAGAAGTGATTTCCTATTTAAAGGATGAGTAAAATGAAAAATATCATAGAAGAAGTTAAAAGTTATCAACCATACGATGAAGTAGAAGAAGCAGACAAAAAAGGAATTATTAGTTTTTTAGAAAAGAATGAAGACTTTCTATCAAGAGAGAATAAAATTGCTCATATGACAGTATCTGCATGGATTGTAAATAAAGAAAAAACAAAAGCCTTAATGATTTACCATAATATCTATCAATCATGGTCATGGGTTGGAGGACATGCAGATGAGGATAATAATCTCCATCGTGTCATATTAAAAGAAATTGAAGAAGAAACAGGATTAAAGAAGATAAAGTTTTTAAAAGAAGATATCTTTGGATTAAATATCATTACCGTAGAAAATCACTTAAAAAAAGGAAAACAAGTAAACGCCCATCTACACTTAGATATTGAATATTTAATAGAAGCAGATGAACAAGAACCAATTCGTATCAAAGAAGATGAAAATAGTAAGATTGCATGGTTATCATTAGAAGATGCTGAAAAAGAATCTACAGAAGAGAAAATGAGAAAGATTTATCGCCGCGCAAATCAAAAATTAAAAGAGTGGGAGAGAGAAAATGATTATAGAGTATGAAGATAAATATCTAGAAAACGTAAAAGACTTACTAGTAGAATTAGAAGAATATATTGTATCGATTGATAAAGATAATCTAGATCAATTACACGAAAATTATCGTGAAAAAATGGCCCTAATCGATTTAGAGGAAGTAAGAAAAAATAATGGAAAGTGTTTTCTTGCCCTTGAAGAGAACAAAGTAGTAGGACTTATTATGGGAATCATTAGAGATTATGAAGAATATGATATTTTAGACTACAAATGTCCTAATGCTGGAGTAATTACAGAATTAGTAGTTTCAAAAGAAGTAAGAGGACAAGGAATTGGAAAAGAATTAATGAAAAAGATAGAGGACTACTTCAAAGAACAAGGTTGTGAGTATAGTTTTGTGGATGTCTTTGCCTACAACGATAGAGCAATCCATTTCTATGATAAAAGAGGATACCATAATCGAATGCATACAGCTCTTAAAAAAATATAATAGGTTTTGCCATGGAAAAAAGAAAAAAAGTGTTGACATTATTAGAAAATAAGGTATAATTAAAAATGTCTACTTTATTTAGTCGACTTAGTTTTCGGAAAGGCTGAGTTGATTAAAACATATGCGGATGTAGTTTAATGGTAGAACCTCAGCCTTCCAAGCTGACTACGTGGGTTCGATTCCCATCATCCGCTCCATT
>CANRPY010000009.1 GCA_947632595.1 uncultured Bacilli bacterium
CTAATACTGGTCAACCAATTCAAAATACTGCACCTCAAGCTAACTTTGATCCTAATACAGGTCAACCTATTACAACTCCTGCTTCTGAGCCTGTTACGAATCCAGTTGTTGCTTCAGAACCTAGTGTTCCACCAACTGAGGCACCTGTAGAGGTTTCTACACCAGAGACTACTCCTGAGACTACTCCAGCTGTAGAAAATCCTACAAATCCAGTTTCTCAATAAGTAGACGAAATATTTCCTCTTTAAGTGATACAGTATCCTTAAGGAGGATTTTTTTATGGAAAAGAATGGATGTGAAAATTTTCAAAAATTAGAAAGTAGGGTAAGAGATAGTCTTTTGGATACGGACTTAGAGTCTTTGTTTCATACCCTAAAGAATATTCAAGGAGCTACTCTTGTATCTGGGGTAGGAGGATCTAGTGTGGTTTCTGAGATGGCTTCTAAGGTGTTACGAGAGAAGAATCATCTTATTACACAGAATGTAGAACCAAGAGACTTTTGTCATAGAAGTCTTGATGGTTATTCTAACGTTTTATCTTGTAGTTATTCAGGGAAGAATTATGGAGTTGAGTTGTCTTTCTTAAATTCTTTAAAACATTATTTATTGAGTTCCAAGAAAAGTGAAAGAGAAGATGTTCATCCTTTGACTTATACTTGTCGGGATCCAGAGAAGAGTTTTATTTCTCTTGCGGCTACTTTGATTCCTTGTAGTATCTTAGTTGATTATTATTTAGATGGGAATATGGATCAAGTACTTGGACAAATTGTTCCTAAAACGTTTACTTTTGATGGAAAAAAAGACATTTATGAGATTTTTACGGGAGCAGATACTTCTGTTGCTTCTAAATACTTAGATTCTACGATGGTGGAAGCTGGAATTGGAATTCCTATTCTTCATGATAAATATGCTTATTGTCATGGAAGAAGTACTACTTGTCTTCACCATGATTCTGTTGCGATTTATTTTGATACGCATACGGAATTAGATCGACTATTCTTGGAAGAATTACCAAAATATTATTCTGAGGTTGTGAAGATTGATGTACCAGAAGGAGTATTAGGAGACTTTGTTGCGCTTGTTTCTTCTATGTACCTTACGAAATATCTTGCGGATTCTAAAAATATGGATTTATCTGGTGTTGATTATCATCCTATTGTGAAAAAACTTTATCATTATCATGGAGGGATTTAATTATTATCTTCCTCTTTTTCTTTATGGTATAATAGTTTTGGAGGGTTTCTATGAAAGTATATCTTGCTCATTCTAAAAATTTTGGTTATCCAGAAGAATTTTATCAATTTCTATCGAAAGATGATGAACTTTCTAAGATAGAATTTATTCTTCCTAAAAACATTTCTTCTCGAGAATCTTTTCGAGGACTTGATGTTATGATTGCAGAAGTCAGCGAACCAGATCTTAGAGTGGGAATGGAGATTGGTTGGGCTTATGATGAAGGAATTCCTATATATGGAGTTTCTAATCATTCTATTTCTTCCCCTTCTGAACTTTTAGGAGAAGTAAGAACTTATCAAACTTCGGAAGATTTGATATCTACTATCCAGGAACTTTTACTGAAGGCTCGTTCTAAGAAGGCTAGTAGGCAATATTGTGCTTCTTCTTATGTCATTGATTTTCCCAATAAAAGAACTCTTCTTATGTACAATCAAAAACTTAAGAAGTGGTTGCAACCTGGGGGACATATTGAGAAAGGAGAAACTCCTATCGATACGTGTATTCGAGAAGCAAAAGAAGAGACAGGAATTGATATACAGGTCATTGGACCTTCTTTTCAAGAAGGGATTATAGAACCGATTTCTGTTCGGCAATATGTTAATCGTGTAGGCGATATGATTGATATCCAATATGTATCGAAACCCCTTACATTTCTAATTTCTTCTTTGGAAGGAAACCAAGTAGAATGGGTAGGAATTGAGGAACTTCCTTTTAAAGATGACGTTGATGAAGAAATTAAAGTCAAAGTAAAAAGTTTATATGAGAAGTACCGATAAGGTGTTATACTTGTATTAGGAGGGTTATGGTTATGGCAAGAACAAAAAAAGAAGAGAATAAAGAGGTTGTAGATTCTAAGGCAATTGAAGAGAGAGTAACAACTAAGATTTCAAATACCTTAGACAAAAAAATAGAAGAAGTTTTTGAAGAAAAATTTAATCAAAAAATAAGAAAAGAATTTATAGAAGAGATTGAGAAAGTAGAGAAGAAGACCATTCGAGAGAAAAATCGTAAAATCTTTTTTAAAGATTTCTTATTACTTATCTGTCTTGGTGTGATTATTTTTCTTCTTTACTTGATGTATCAAAATCATTATTTTGATTCTTATTTTCCTATTAATTGTCCAGAAGAGAGTGTTGTTGAAAAAGAAGAGGGAACATCTTCTATCCAACCTAGTTTTGATGAGTTAAAGAAGACCTATGCTTCTTATTTAGATCCTTATACGATTTCTAGTGATTCTTTCTATGTAGAAAATTTATATCAAGGACAACTTACAAATGAATTAATGAATTACTATACTTTAAATTCTATGGATTTTTCTAAACTTGAAAAAGAAGATGATTATCAACTCATTTCTCAAAAAGAATTTATGAAGGCTTGTTCTTCCTTATTTGTGGATGAATGTTCTATGAAGAGTTTTGATTATAATGGGAATAAAGTTCGCTTTTTCTCTAAATTAGATAGTTTTGTTACGGATTCTTTTTTGGAAAAAGAAAATTCTCTTGTTCAAAGAGAAATTACAGATATTCAAGTAAAGGGAGATCTTGTTGTGATTTCTACTTTAGAGGGAGTCTTTAAAGAAGGAAAACTATCTACGATTTATCCTAAGGGATGGACTGGAGAGTATCATGGAGAGAGTTTTCTTACTTTTCGAGATCATTTAAATTCTCTTGTTTATACTTTTCAAAATAAAAAATTAAAAAGCATTGAGAAAGGATCCTAAAAAAATTCTTTTTCTTTGAATGAAAAGGGTGTATTTATGAAGATTTCATTATCGAGTGAACTAGTTTATGTACTTGCGATTCTCCTATTAGGACTTGGAGTTGCTTTTACTTCTATTGCGAATTTTGGAGTATCTATGATTGCTGCTCCTGCATATCTTTTGAGTCTAAAGACTAATCTTTTATTTGGACAATGTGAAATGATTATACAAGGAATTGTATTCTTAGTGTTTTGTTTTCTTGTAGGAAGAATTCGCATTTCTTATTTTTGGTCTTTTCTTACTTGTGTTCTCTACGGATTTGCATTGGATTTTTGGAGAATGCTTTTACCAAGTGAAGTTTCTTCTCTTGCCTTTGAAATTTTGTTTTTCATTGTAGGAGTTCTTCTTACTGCTTTATCCATTGCTCTTTTTTTCCGTACTTATTTATATCCTGCCGTTTTTGATTTCTTTGTGAAAGGACTTTGTCATGAGAAACAATTATCATCTACAAAGTTTAAAATTATTTTTGATTTTAGTTGCTTGTTCTTTTCTCTTTTCTTTTCCTTCTTTCTTTTTCACAAGTTAAAAGGAATTGGAATTGGAACTGTTATTATGACTTTTGTGAATGGTGCTTTGATTGGTTTTTTTGGAAAAATAATTGATCGTTTCTTTGAAGTGAAGCCTTCTTTAGCCTCTTTTTCTAAATACTTTGATTTATAAGATTGGGGGAATCCTATGAACTTGTTTGATATGGAAGATTTGAAATTAGAATTTCAACCTTTGGCTGATAAAATGAGGCCAAAGACTTTGGATGATTTTGTTGGTCAAGAAGAGGTAGTAGGGAAGAATTCTCCTATTCGTAGAATGATTGATACAGACCAAATTTCTTCTATGATTTTTTGGGGACCTCCTGGTGTTGGAAAAACGACTTTAGCTAAAATTATTGCGGAAGAGACTAAGGCTAGTTTTCATGAGTTGTCTGCTGTTACGGCAGGAGTGAAAGAGATTAAAGAAATCTTTCAGATTGCCAAGTATAATCAAACCAATGGTGTCCGTACCATTCTTTTTGTCGATGAAATTCATCGCTTTAATAAAGCTCAACAAGATGCTTTTTTGCCTTATGTTGAGAATGGTACGATTATTTTGATTGGAGCGACAACAGAAAATCCTTCATTTGAAGTGAATTCGGCTTTGCTTTCTAGAACGAAAGTCTATGTATTACATGCTTTAACACCTGATAACATTTTTGTTATTTTAAAACGAGCAATGGAGAAGAGTTATCCTACTATTACGATTGATGAGGAGTGCTTAAAGATTCTTTCTGATACATCGGGAGGAGATGCGAGAAGCGCTTTAAATACATTAGAAAATTTAATTACGGTTATGAATCAAAAGGGAAAGAAAAAAGGGATTTCTAAAAAAGATTTGGAAAGTGTTTTTTCTGAAAAGACCTTTTTGTATGATAAAAATGGAGAAGAACATTACAATTTAATTTCTGCTCTTCATAAATCAATGAGAAATAGTGATCCTGACGCGGCCCTTTATTATTTAGCAAGAATGTTAGAAGCAGGAGAAGATCCGAAATATGTTGCGCGTAGGCTCATTCGTTTTGCATCTGAAGATATTGGGATGGCAAATACAAATGCTCTTGTACAAGCAGTTAGTGCTTATCAGGCTGTTACTTTTATTGGAATGCCGGAATGTAATGTGAATCTTGCTCAAGCGGTTGTTTACTTAAGTGTTTCTCCAAAATCTAATTCTTTATATGTTGCTTATGAAAAAGTAAAAAAGGATGCGAAAGCTACTTTTCAAGAGAAAGTACCGCTTGCCCTTAGAAATGCGGTTACCAAATTAGATAGTGAATTAGGATATGGAGAAGGATATTTATATGCCCATGACTTTGATGGTGTTACTTCTATGCAGTGTTTACCTGATTCCTTAAAAAATAAAAAATATTATATTCCTACGAATCATGGGAATGAGAAAAATGTTTCTCTTTTATTAAAAGAAATTGAAAAAAAGAAAAAACAAACAAAGTGATTTCTTTTTTTCTACTCAAAAACAGGAGGGTTTATGTCGAAGTTTAAAAAATTTATGATTACTTTAGGAGCTGTTGTGATTGCAGGAGTGTTTTATCAAGAAACACAGCCTCATTATGAGAATTGTTCTTATGAGATTTTGGAGGAAGAAGATGGAGCTTTTGCGAAGTGTTCTTGTGGAACGATTTATATTGGTAGTCGTGATTTTTTAAAGCAAATTCCAAAAGAAGAAGGAGTCATTTTAGTTGAAGATCAGAGAAGAAGTGAGGACAGAGATCCTAATATGAAGATTTATGATTCTTGCTTTTTTGATAGTGCAGAGGATAGAAATGAAGTTTTAGAGGTTCTTTTAGAATATGAGAAGAGGGATCCCTCTTCTTGGGATAGATCGTTAGAATCGATGCAGTTGGAGTGGCTTATTCATAATTTGTCTTATCAAGTAAGATATGAAGAAAAACGTAGTGCAGATGTTGACCTTAATAATGAAGATGAGAAGTATTATGATTCTTTTCTTTTACAAAAACTTTTTCGTGTACAATAAAAGAACTTTTATTTTTCAAAAAGTTCTTTATATTTTTCCCACATAGAAGGATTTAAGTGACTTGTCATTGGTCTTTCTTTTTCTTTATAGATTCTTTTTACTACTTCTCTTAATTCTTCTTTCTTGTCTTTTTCAAAGATTTCAAAAGGAAGTAGGAAGCCTTGAGAAGAATCTACTTTCATTTCTTCATAACATTCTAGTGGCGTTAAAATGACTTTGGTGTTTAGGGATAGTGCTTCCATAACGGAATAACTACAAGCTTCGCTATTGCTTAATTGTACAAAGTAGTCGGCATCTTTTATATAAGGTAGAGGGTTTTGTACGGAACGTCTGTAAATAAGACCGCCATAGACATTTGAGTCATAAGGACAAGAATCAATAAATACATTCCAAGTATAGGGAATTTCTTCTTCATCTAAGATGGTTGCGATTTGATGAATTCTCTCTATCTTTTTAATAGGATCATTTCTTAGAGCAGATACTAATTTTAAATGAGGTTTTACTTCACTTTCATCAATTTGAATCGGATTGATAATGTAGTCATATTCTTCTGTTGGAAAGTAATCTTTGGCTTTTTCGGCACTGATTTTGGATACTCCAATATATTTCGTATAATTATCATATTTATATTTTCTAGAAGATGGATAATCACACATGTTTCCGTGGATAAATAAATAACTGTCTTCTTTTGTTAGAATGTTTTTTGGGTAATAATATGTTGAGTAAGTCGTGATTAATCGATTGGTAATGTATAGAGTATCTTCTTTTCTTTCTAATACTTCAAAATATCTTTCAAAAGCTTTCTTGGTTGGAGGGTAAATTTTATCATAGAGAATGGTAATTGGAAACTCTTCTCCAAAGCATCTACCAATATTATTTAACCAGGTAATGTATCCATTAAATTGACCATTACAGTAGGTCCCCATATAAATAATATTTTTTCTTCTTACTTCTTCTTTTTCATCGGTATATAAAAAGTTATGAATTACTCTTTCTGTTGGGATATGATGATAGATTGGTTTTTCAATATAATTTACATAGGTAAAAGTAGAATCTACTATTTCATCGGTTACTTCTTCTTTTTCAAGGATTTCCAGTAACTTTTCTTTCTTAAAAATAAATGACCAAATATAGCTTCCTTTATACGGCTTTCTTTGAATTTCAGGTGGCTCTAACTTTTCCGTTGAGAGCGTCTTTCTGTCTACTTCAATTGTGTAGTTGATTGTACAAACATCAAACTCAGTTTGTACTTTTTCTAATATTTGATCCCAGAAATCTTCTTCTATATTTTCTAGGTTTTTTACAAACATTAAATACTTACCGGATGCCTTTTCTATGTCTTCTTTTCTTGTCTCTTCGTTCCAAACGATTTTTTCAATTCCTTCGGGAATGTTTTTTTCTTCTTTATTTAATAAAAACGCTGTTAGTATCACGAATCGTCACCTCTATTATTCATTATACACGATTTTTCTTTGAAAAAATATTCTTTTTCCTCATTTCTTTTGATATAATGAAGTTAATGTTAGGAGGGTGCTATATGAAATTATCCAAAGCCTTAAAAGCCGCTGTGCAAAATCAAGATGCAACTTATGTTCTTCAAAAGGGAAATCAGTATTTTTATGATCAAGATTATGAAGAAGCAGTTGAATATTATCATTTAGCGGCAGCAATGGGAGAAGCTAGTTCTCTTGGGAGACTTGGACATTGTTATTTGTATGGAAAGGGAGTTCCTGAAGAAAGTGATCTTGCCCTTAGTTATTTTCGAATTGGAGTAGAAGAGGGAGATATTCAATCTTTGTATGAACTTGGTAGAGCTTATTGTAGTGGTGAAGTCTTCGAAAAAGATTCAGAACTTGGACTTTATTATTACGAGAAAGCAATTCAATTGATTGAAGATGAGTATCCTATGAAGGAAGAGATTCAGCATCCTGAATTATACTATTATCATGCTTTAGAAAGATTAAACGGAGAAGGTATTGGACGACCATATGGAGATATTTACCATGAGTTGTTACTTGCCAAGGTTGGATTTCAACATTTGGTAGAAAATGGTGTTTATGATTATCAGAAATTATTAGATGAAGTTCAAGAAAAATTAAATGATTCTCTTTTTGATGATGTTCGTGATCTTGTGACGAATGCCTTTGAGAATGAATTTTAAAGATAGGGGATTTTTATGAGTAATACTAAGAAAATTAAAGTAAAAAAGAAAAAAGAAAAAGAAGTAGCTGATGAACTTACTTTAATGGTTCGAGAATCTTTAGGAACTATGGGTAGAACCATGAATTCTGCTCAAGAAAAGTTATTGGTATCTATCTTAAGAGCTTTTATGATTGGTGGCGTTATGACGATTCTTGATTTGATCTTATACGTTATCTTATATCGTTTATTGAAACTAAATCCATTGCTTGCGAATGTTATTTCTTTTGTTATTAGTCTTTTGTATGGAGTTTGGGGAACTAAGAATTACGCAGCTTCTTCTGATAAAAAGAAAGAATATCAAAGATTTTTTCTTCTTTCCTTTATGGGTCTTATAGTAACAGAAGTCCTTTTATGGATCTTTGTTTCTCATTTTGGATGGAGTCCTTTCTTATGGAAAGTTCTTGCGATTATTCTGGTTATTGTTTGTAAGAGTCTTTGTAAAAAGTTTTTCTTTTCTAAAAAATAAAAATATCCGTTTGGATATTTTTTTATAGTCCTAATAGAACTCCTGCTATTTTAAAGTAAATTAATAGAGAGCAGGCATCTACAATGGTTGTGATAAATGGGCTTGCCATTACCGCTGGGTCGAAGCCTATTTTTTTTGCTAAAATGGGAAGAGTACATCCTACTAGTTTGGCAAAGAAAATGGTTAGTAATAGGGTTGTACAAACGACTATTGCAATTTGAATCGTTACTTGATCAATTACTAATAATTTTAAGAAATTGGCGATTGCTAAAGTGATACCACAAAGTAGGGCTACTCTTGCTTCTTTCCAGATAACTTTGAAGGTATCTTTAAATGCAATTTCATCTAAGGATAGACTACGAATTACAGAGACACTTGCTTGAGAACCTGCATTTCCTCCTGAATCCATAAGCATAGGAATAAAGGATGTTAAAATGACATAGGTAGATAGGGCTTGTTCAAAGTGGGTAATAATACTTCCTGTAAATGTTGCACTAATCATTAAGAGTAAAAGCCAAGGAATTCTCTTTTTCCATGTTTCCCATACGCCTGTTTTGATATAAGATTTATCGGTTGGTGTGATTGCGGCCATTTTTTCGATATCTTCTGTTGCTTCTTCTTCCATGATATCCATAACATCATCGATGGTTATGACACCAACGAGTCTATTTTCAGAGTCTACTACTGGTAGAGAACTATAGTTATAATCTTGGAAGATGTTTACAACTTCTTCTTGATCCATCATGGTTGTTATGACATGTTCGGATGGCTCCATAATATCATTAATTAATGTACTTGGTTCATGGATTAATAAATTCTTAACGGTTACATATCCTTCTAGTTTTCTTTCATTATCGGTAATAAAACAAGAATCGTAGGTTACAAAATCATCTTTTTGTTTTCTAATTCTTTCAATCGATTGTTCAATGGTAAGTCCTTTTTTTAAATGAATGTATTCTGTTGCCATTAAAGATCCTGCAGAGTTATCTGGATATTTTAATAACTTATTGATATCTGCTCTGGTATCTTTTTTGACACTGGATAATAATTTTGTGACTAATAGAGCAGGCATTTCTTCAAATAAGTCTGCTGCATCATCACTAAACATATCTTCAATAATGTCTCTTGCTTCTTCATTTGTAAGACTTGTAATTAAGTTTCTTTGGATTTCTTCATCCATATTGACAAAGACATCACTTGCCATATCTTTTGGTAATAGACGAAAAACTTGAATTAGTTCTTCTATTGGTAATTGTTCAATTAAGGAGGCAATATCATACTCATTCATTTCTCTTAAAAGTTTTTTGATTTCACTACGTTTTTTTTCTGTAATTAATTCTCTTAATGTATCTAGATTCATAGAATCCCTCCTTTTCTTTTTGTTCTAACCTCTTATACCATACTTTTTTTTAAAAAGAAACCTTTTTTTCTAAATAAATTTGTTGTTTACAAAGGTTTTCTTTTTTTATATAATGGTGTTGTAAATAAATTTTATATTACCTTATCAAGAGTGATTGAGAGAACAGGCTCTGTGAAATCCGGCAACCCATTTCGGGTGGGTGCTAAATCCTGCGGTATATAACCGAAAGATGAGTTTATGAAAGCATTCTAGGTTATAGAATGCTTTTTTCTTTTTAAGGTAATCAGAAGGAGGAGTATTATGAAAAAATTATTTACAAGTGAAATGGTATGTGAAGGACATCCAGATAAGTTATGTGACAAGATTTCGGATGCTATCCTAGATGATTATCTTAAGCATGATGAAGATTCTAGAGTAGCTGTTGAGACGGCAGTTAGTCATGAAAGGGTCTTTGTTTTTGGAGAAGTTAGTAGTAAGTATTCTTGTCCTATTGAAGAAGTGGTAAGAAGGGTATTAAGGGAAGTAGGGTATGACCGAGAAGAACTTGGTTTTTGTGCAGAGAGTGTTCCTATTCTTGTGGATTTGGTAGAACAGTCTCCTGATATTTCTAGAGGAGTGAATCAAAAAGAAATTGGAGCAGGGGATCAAGGAATTATTTTTGGATATGCTTGTTCTGAGACGGATCAGTATTTACCTCTTAGTTATGTTTTAGCAAGTAAACTTGCAAGAAGAGCGAAAGAAGTAAGAGAAGAGAAGCTTCTTCCTTATTTGAGACCAGATGGTAAGATGCAGGTAACGGTTGAATATCAGGAAGGTGTTCCTTTTCGAGTAGATACGATTGTTCTTTCTTTACAACATGATGAGGATGTTTCTTTAGAAAAAATGAAAAAAGATTTCCATAGAGAAATCATTGAGAAAGTAATTCCTAAAAATCTTTTACAAGATACAAAATATTATATTAATCCTACTGGTCGATTTGTAATTGGTGGTCCTTTAGGAGATGCGGGGCTTACTGGTAGAAAAATTGTTGTCGATACGTATGGAGGGTATGCTCCTCATGGAGGAGGGGCTTTTAGTGGAAAGGATTATACGAAAGTCGATCGTAGTGCTGCTTATTATGCTAGATATGTTTGTAAAAACTTAGTAGCAAGTGGTGCTTGCCAAGAATGTTTAATGGAAGTTGGTTATGCGATTGGGGTTTCTAAACCTGTTAGTTTATCTATTCAAACTTTTGGTACTTCCTCTTATTCTGATGATTTTCTATTAGAAGTTGTTGATCAACTTTTTGATTTTCGACCAGATTCTATTATTTCTTCTTTAGGACTTAAAACAATGTCTTATGAAGAACTTGCTAGTTTCGGTCACTTTGGAAGAGAAGATAGTCCTTTTGAACAACTAGATAAAGTAGAAGCAATTCGTGATTACATTCAAAAAAATCCTTGTTAGGATTTTTTTTATCGTTTTATTTTGATAGCACCTTTGTCACATTTGTTTCCCCAAGCATCAATTAGTTCTCCGTCTTTATAGATGCAGATTCTTTCACAATTGTTGGCACAGCCTTTGCATTCTACTCCTTTGGTTTCAAAGACAATATCTTCTATGTTGAAGTCAAACTCTATTTCTTTTTCTTTTTGAGATAGAATGGCTACTCCTAATGCTCCCATTAGATGAGAATTGGGATCTACTATAATTTTTTCTTTGGTTTCTTCCTCAAATGCTTTTATTACGCCTACATTTTTGGATACTCCTCCTTGGAATACGATAGGTGGCTTTATTTTCTTTCCTTTTCCAACGTTATTTAAGTAGTTTGTAACAACGGCTTTACAAAGTCCTGCTACAATATCTTCTTTTTTATGACCAATTTGTGCTTTATGAACTAAGTCACTTTCGGCAAATACGGTACATCGTGCTGCAATGTTCGTTGGATTTTTGCTTTTTAGGGCTAGGGGACCAAATTCTTCTACTTCAAGACCTAGTCTTCTGGATTGACTCGATAAGAAAGAACCTGTTCCGGCAGCACATAATGTATTCATTGCATAGTCTGTTACGATTCCATTATCAATAATGATTATTTTAGAATCTTGTCCTCCTATTTCGAAGATTGTATGAACATCGGGATAAAGAGATAATGTTCCAATAGCATGCGCAGTGATTTCATTTTTTACAACATTTGCTCCTAGAATAACACCAATTAGTTTTCTTGCAGAACCGGTTGTTCCTACTCCTACAATTTTATATTTTTTTTCGTTAAAATTTTTCTTTAAGACAGCTACTAATTTTTTTACGGCACCAATTGGGTCTCCTTCTGTCCATAAATATTCTTTTGCTAAAATATTATTTTCACTATCTATAATGACTCCTTTGGTGGAAATGGATCCAATATCTACTCCTAAATATGCTTTTTTCATTTTTTCTTTTCTTCCTTTCTCATCATAATCATGTCATAAAATGCTTCTATTCTTGTATTGATTCCTACATCGCTCGTTTGACTATCAAAACTAAAATAAATGATTGGGATTTTATAATCTTCTGATATTCTTTGTAATACGGGCATGGTATCAATTTCTGGTGTACAACCAAAACTTTTTACGTGAATAATTCCATCACAACCTTCTTTGGCATAATCTATTGCTTTTTTTATGGTATACATTGCGGTAGCACCCATATCATATTTTGCATAATTTTTGATACTTTGTTTTACTTCTTTTGTGTTGGGATTTAGGATACTATTTGTTAAATTCATCCACCTATAAATGATAATTCCTTTTTTTGCTAATTCTTTTTCCATGTAATGATTGCTATACTGATCCATAATGGTATAGTATTCTCCAACAAAACCTACTTTTAATGGATTTTTTGGTTTTTCTACTTCTACTTTTTTTAATTTTTTCATGTAGAGTCTAGATAGAAGATTTAGTTCTTTCTTATCATTGATATCTCTTAGATCTTCTAAAAATTCTTCGTGTAGTTTATCAAAAGAACCCTCTATTTTTTCAAAGCCTACATTTTGTCTAATATAGTCTTCTATTTTATCGATGACTTCTACCATTTTTACAGCGAGAGCACAGGCTTGTGCTAATTTTTTGATATGTAGATTTGGATTTATCTTTTTAAATTCTTCGTAAAAGGTAATTGGATTTTTAAAGTTTCCATTGGATAGGTTGATGAATTTAACATCATACCCTAAGTCTTTTAGTATTCTTTCTTGTAGTTCTCCATAGTATCCTAGTCGACAGACTCCTCCTACTTGTATAAGAGTGTTTGCACCAGCTTCAATTGCTTCTATATATCCTCCTAAATTATATTTAAAGGGGGTACATACAAAATCGGGAGAATTTTTGGTTCCTATTTCCAAGGTTTTTTTGGTAATAGGAGGTGCATAGACATATTCACAATCTAGACCCGATTTGATAATATGCTCTACACAAATGTCGTATGAACCAAATCTTGGAAAGTTAACTCTTGTCTTCTTCATATTCCTTTTCCTTTCTTAGTCGAATAATATCTATAAAGCTTTCGATTCTTGTTTCCATTCCTGCTGTTCCTTCTTGGGCATCTAAGATTAGATTAATAATTGGTTTGTCTTTTATTTTTCGAATAATCATTTCATTTACTAGAGAATCAGGTCCACAAGGAAATGAGGATACTAAAATGATTCCATCTACTTGATCTTTATATATGGCAATGGATCCTACTAATTCTTTATTAAACGTCCAAGGTAGGGTAGGAGTTATAGCTTTTGCTTTTTCTCTTGCATGTTTTTCATCTACTACACAGCCAATAATTGCTTCACAGTCCATTTCTTTTAAGGCATTTAGAATAGGTTCTCCTACGTATTTATCATAGATATTATAAGGATGAGATACGATTAGTATTTTGATTTTATCTTTTTGTAGAACATTTTTTTGATTATTGATTTCAATCATCTTTTGAGTTTTTTCTGCTTGTTTTGCAATATAGTACGCTTTTAAAATTTGTGTTTTTTTCTTTCCTAGAAACTTTCCCATTTTTAAAAATGCTTTTAATTCTGTTTCTTTATTATGAACATCGATACTGTAATAAAGTATTTTTAGCTCTTTTTCTCGATAAGTATTTTTGATTACATCATAGATTGCTTGAAACTTAGAGCATACAATTTCTTTTTTATTTGCAAAACTTGCAATTCTAGGAATCAAAATATAGTCACATTTATCGATTAAGTAATCAACATGTCCTGTATAGATTTTACTAGATAAGCAGGATTCATCCATTGCATGAGAAGTTCCTCTTGCGATGATATCTTTGTTTGTTTCGGGACTTACAATATAGTCTAATCCTAGTTCTTCAAAAAAGGTTTCCCATAAAGTATGATATCGATAGTATAAAAATGCTCGTGGTATTCCTATGGTCATATGTATCCTTCTTTCATTCGTTATTTTCTTTTTCTAATTCTCGATAATCTACTTTTCCAATCATTGTTTTTGGAAGAGATTCTTTAAAGACAAATTCTTTTGGTATCATATACTTTGCTAAATTTTTTTCACAGTAGTCTTTGATGTCTTTTTTCACGGAGCTTGTTAATTTTACTCCATTTTTTAATACAATATAAGCTTTTGGTACTTGTACTTTGTAGGGGTGTGGAACTCCAATTACTCCACAGTTTAAGACGTCTTTATGTTTTAAGATCACATCTTCTATGTGAGATGGATAGACATTGTAACCGGAAACAATCAACATTCTTTTTAGACGTTGAACGAAGAATAAAACACCATCTTCATTCATATATCCTAAGTCTCCAGAATGAACCCAAACTTTCTTTTTCTTATCTACTTCTAGAATTTCATTGGTTTCTTTTTCGTTGTCTAGATATCCTGCCATTACGGTTGGACCTGTAATACAGATTTCTCCAATTTCTCCTAGAGGAACTTCTTCTTTTGTTTCTGTACTTACAATCTTTATTTCATTACTAGGGAGAGGAATTCCAACACTTCCTAATACATCAGAACCTAGTGCTCCAAAACATACGGGTCCTGTTGTTTCCGTCATACCATATCCTTGTATTACATGACTTCTGCAATGATGTTCTCTTAAGAATTCGTTTACTTGCTGATTTTTTTCAATGGATAAGGTATCTCCTCCAGAAATTACATATTTTACAAAAGATAAGTCAACATTCTTCATGTGTTTATTGGTCAATAGTGCTTCAAATAAAGTAGGAACTCCTGGTACGAGGGTTGGGTGATATTTTGTGAGTAATTTATCAAATCTTGATGCGTCAAATTGTGGGATTAGAATGATGCTTGCTCCTAAATATAGGGGAGCATGTACTCCGACTACCAAACCAAAACAGTGGAATATAGGAAGAACGGATAACATGCTATCATGCTGATTAATTTCTGGTAGAATGATATCTGCTTGTTTACATACGGCATTGATATTTCCATTTGTTAAAACTATATTTTTTGGGACTCCTGTTGTACCACCACTATGTAAGATAACAGCAGGTTGATCTTTTGTGGTTTTTGCTAAAATCTTTTCTCCATAGTGTTTTCCTTTTTCCATAAAATCATTCCAAAATAGGTTTCCTTCACTTCTTTTTGGGACTTCTACTTTTCTACCTTGTGTAATGTAATATCCTATTTTTAAAAGTGTAGGCATAGAGTCTCCGGGAGAAACAATAATTGTTTTATAAACATTTGTATCTTCTATAATTTCTTTTACCTTTTTATAACTAAGATTGATGGCGATTAACATGACACTTTTTGTTGAAATAAGAGATGCCTTAATTTCTTCTTCTGCAGATAGAGGATGAATCATATTCGCAATGGCACCTATTTTATTAATGGCATAAAAGGAAATAATCGCTTCTGGGGTGTTTGCCATACATATGGTTACAACATCTCCTGGTCTTATTCCTTGACTTCTTAGAGATCTTGCACATTGATTAATTTCTCTAAAAAATTCTCTGAAGGTTATTTTTTTATTAAAATAATTGATTGCAATAGAATCTAAATTGTCTTTATTATTCTCATTGATTAATTCATATAGAGAAAGATTAGGAACTTCTATTTCTCTTTCCTGTTTCTTATAAAATTTATCCCAAGGATGTTTTTCTCTCCTTTTAAATATGTTCTTTATTTTCATAAATCCTCCTATAAGTTTTAATACATTTGTTGCATAACTTACAAATGTATTATATAATTCCTATAGGTTGGTTACAATCATCAATCTTACTCTAAAGTGTAAGTTATTCAACACTATTTTAAAGATTTGTTTTATAAGAGGTGAGGAAATGGATCGAAGAGTTTTATATACGAAAAAAATGATTACGGATACTTTTTTGCAATTACTTTCTTACAAAGATATAAAAAAAATCACTGTTAGTGAAATTTGTAAGGAAGCAGATATTAACCGAGCTACTTTTTATCGATATTATTTAGATGTTTATGATTTACTAGATCATATTCAAACTGATTTTGTCAATGATTTAAAAAGAGTTGTGGATACGGAAGGAAAATATTCGGTATCTAGTTTTACAAAAGAATTTTTAATGGTATTTCTTCAAAATAAAGATTTGGTAAAAGTTCTTTTTAATTTTAATAATCATGTTTATTATTTAAATGAATTATTAGAAATTGCTTATACTAGATGTCGGGAAAAATGGAAGATGGATTTACCTAATGTTTCGGAAGAAGATATTGATTATGCTGCTATCTATATTTTTAATGGGGCTCTTGGGGTTATTAATTTTTGGGTTAAGAATGATTTTGATAAAGATGTTGATGAGATTGCTAATATTATTGAAAGACTTAGTTATTATGGAACGAAACGTTTTATTTATAAAGTTTAAATTTGTGGTATACTAATTTTAGGAGGATATGTTTATGAAAAAAAGTATAAAAACGACAGAAGCAATTTTTCCAATGCCTGTTTTGATGATTGCTACTTATAATGATGATGGTAGCGTTAATGTTATGAATGCTGCTTGGGGAATGATGATTGATCGAGATGTTGTTGGTCTTAATTTAACAGAGACTCATAAGACTGTACAAAATATTTTGAAAAGAGGAGCTTTTACTGTTAGTATTGCGGATAAGAATCATGTTGTAGAAGCTGATTATTTTGGGATGGCTTCTGGGAATCAAGAACCTCATAAATTAGAGAAGAGTGGGTTAACGGCTCATCCTTCTACTTTAGTGGATGCTCCTGTTATTGAAGAATTTCCTATTTGTATGGAATGTCAGTTTATTGAATATCAAGGAGAAGACTATGGAGTAGGAGTCGTTGGAAAAGTTCTTAATACGTTAGTAGATGAGGCTGTTCTAAAAGATGGACAAGTAGATATTTCTCTGTTAGGAGCTATTTGTTTTGATCCTTATACTCATGGTTATTATGAAGTAGGTAATCGAGTAGGAGATGCTTTTCGAGATGGTAAAAAAATACATTAGAGTTTTCTAATGTATTTTTTATTCTACATAACGAACATAGTATTCATCATAGGTCATATTGGTTTCATGAATTCTTTTTGCAATCTCTTTTCCTACATAGCGATAATGCCATGATTCATATTGGTAACCAGTAACATCTACTTTGCTTTTTGGATATCTTAAGATGAATCCATATTCATGAGCATGTTCTTGCATCCATCCAAATTCTTTGGTATTTTCAAAATCGGTATAAGAAATTTTTCCGTTATCAATATCTACGGCTAGACCTGTTTGATGTTCTGAATATCCTGCTCTTGCGGAATAGGTATCTGCTTGTTGCTGTCCGTCTTGTCTTACATATCGATTGTACAAGTTCTTTTGGTAGTCATAGGAACGATAGGAAGACATTGCTCGAATCGTATAACCTTCTTCTTTTGCAGCAGAAGCCATTTCTTCAAAGGCATCTTTTGCATAATCTACTAATTTCATTCCGGATACTGCATATTCTTCCTTGATAGCAGTTAAGTTTTTAGGAACATAATCATTTGGAAGATAATGGTATTTATTCACTAAGATATCGGATGAATTTAGACGATCTGCTTGTTTTGTATTTTCATAGAAGGGATAATCAAAATTCATATTGACATCTACAATTACAGTTTCTGTTTTATAGGTTGGATGTTTTTCTTTATAGGCAACGTAACGATCTAGATATTCTTCTTTAAAGAAAGAAAGGCGTTCATCGATATTTTCTAGAAAATTCTTTTTTCTTTCTTCTTCCGAAATCTTTGGTGGTTCTATTCTGATTTCTTGTTTTACTTCTTTCTTTGTTTCTTTTTTTACAACTTCTTTTTCCTCTTTTTCTTCTTTTGTTTTGGCACAAGTTTTTAGACCAAATGCTAGGACGAATGCGATTAAGAATATTAAGCAGAGAGATAGAATTGTGTATTTTATTTTTCTTTTTAATTTTCTTTTTTGTTTCATTTCTGCATCCTCCTTATCTTTATCGTACCATTTTTTATTTCCTTTCATTCTCTTCTTTTTTCTTTAAAATGTATACTTTACAATTTTTTGTGCTATAATTTTTATAGATTTTAAGAAAGGTGTTATGTTTGTGGAAAAAATATGCTTTCATGTAGAAGGAATGTCTTGTGGAGGGTGTGAGAAAAGAATTGAGAATGCACTTTCTAAGATGGAATCTGTATCTGAAGTTCATGCCAATCACGAGAGTGGAGAAGTTGTTGTTTCTGTTTCTTCTTTAGAAGTTAAAGATGCGCTTGCTCAAAAAATGGAAGATTTAGGATACGAAGTTCAAAAATAGTTTTTGAACAAATGTCTTTTTTCTGTTTATTGTAATCCTTCCTTTCCTATGATACATTTTAAGGGGATGGAGGATTTTTTTATGTCGAAAATTACAATTCCTAAATATAGTTTAACAGAAGAACTCTTGAATTCTATTTCTCATGGAGTAGGGGCTCTTCTTTCTATTGCAGCACTTGTTTTGTGTGTTGTCTTTTCTAGTCTTCATGGGAATGTACTTGCGATTCTTTCTAGTGTTATTTATGGAAGTAGTCTACTCATTTTATATTTTGTTAGTTCTTTTTATCATGCTTTGAAGCCTAACGCTGCCAAAAGAATTTTTCGTGTCTTTGATCACTGTAGTATTTACCTTTTGATTGCGGGAAGCTATACTCCTTTTTTACTTCTTACGATTGGTGGAGTTCGAGGAATTTTCTTTTTATGTCTTATGTGGACTCTTGCGATTATTGGGATTCTTGGAAATGTTTATTCTCTGGAAAAATTTAAAAAGATCTCTTTTTTCTTATATCTTATTATGGGATGGATGGTTGTTTTTTCTTTAAAAGCCTTATGTCAAAATCTTGCGAAGCCTGGACTTATCTTGTTGTTGGTGGGAGGAATTTTATATACCGTTGGCGCTGTTATTTATGCAATCGGAAGTAAAGTAAAATATATGCATTCTATTTGGCATTTCTTTGTATTAGGAGGAAGTATTTGTCAATTTTTTACCATTTTTCTTCATGTTATTTAAGTTCTTTGTTATACTTAAGTTGGTGATGGTATGATAACAGTAAAAGAAAATGTTTTGAATGTAGATGAATTTAATTCTTTATATGATGCGGTTGGATGGGGTGCTTATGAGAGAGAAGTTTCTTTAAAAGCCCTTCAAAATACTTTTTATTCTGTCTCTATTTATGATGGGGATTCTATTATTGGTTATGGTAGGTTGATTGGCGATGGCATTTGTTTTTTATATATTCACGATGTCATGGTTCTACCAGAATATCAATCACAAAAAATAGGGACTATGATTATGAAGAATTTACTACAAAAAGTTTCCACTGTTCAAAAGAAAAATCCAAGTTTGCGTCTTTATTTAGGAGCCTCTCTTGGAAAGGAAGGATTTTACCGAAAGTTTGGTTTTCTCTCTCGTGAAGAAGCTGGACTTGGTAGTGGAATGATTTATCAAGGAGAAGAGAAAATAGACTAGTTTTTTCTCTTTTTTTATGAGATTCGTTATTGTAAAAAAATGTCGTTTATGTTACTATTATTTTAGTGTACTAGGCTAGGAAAGTAGGAATGAGCATATGGTTTTAGAAAAAAGGGGCTTATACAAGAAAATCATAGATATTGTTTTAGATATTTTAATTGTTGTTTTTGCAATTATTCTTGCAATCTCTATTTACAGTAATATTCAAGTAAAAGTACTTGGAAATGCCTATTCTAGTTTTTTTGGATACTCTGTTTTTGAAGTTCAAACGGGTAGTATGGCAGATACGATTAATGTAGGTGATTGGATTGTTGTTAAAAAGTCTAAAAATATCCGCTTAGATGATATCATTACATATGAGAAAAATGGACAATTTATTACGCATAGAGTAATTGAGGCTTATAAAGGAACTTATATTACTAAGGGAGATGCGAATAATGGAAAAGATGAGGCTGTTAATGAGAGTCAAATCGTTGGAAAAGTTGTTAAAATCTTACCAGAATTAGGCCTTATTCGTAAAACTATCTTTAATCCTGTTGTTTTAATTGCTTTGATTGCAACTCTTTACTTAATTGGTAGCTGCTTAAAAGATGAGAAGAAGAATACCATTAAAAAACAATTAGATACTTTGCGCACAAAACTTGTGGATAAAACGAAAAAAATGGTTCCTAAAAAAGAAGAAAAAGTTGAAAAAGTGGAAAAAGAGAAAATAGAAGAATCTGTTGTGGAAGAAGTATCTGAGAAAGAAGAAGGAAAAGAAGAAGTTGTTGAAACTCCTACGGAAGAAGAAAAAGAAATTATAGAAGAGACTGTAGAAGAAGCAGAAGAGAGTCCTGTAGAAGTAGAGGAAGAGGCTGAAGAGAGGGAACCTGATCTTAATCAGACTATGATTTTCCGTATGGTAGATGTTGATAAACTAGATTTGGATTCTGACTACTTGGAGCTTGCTAAACAAGAATATGAAATGTTTGATGAAGAAGTAGAAGAAGAGGAGACTACTTCTAAAGAGAATCCTAGTGCTGCTCAAGAAAAATTAAAGATTGTTCAAAACCGTAAAAAGAAATTTAAAAATCTTATGGATAAAGTTATGTATACCAAGAGTTGTGAAATTCGTGAGATGGTTGATATTCTCAGAGGCGGAGAAAAGTTTAAGACAAATGAAGCTAGTATTGTAGAAGAACTTCTTACTGATTATATCGATGGAAAATACTATAATTTCTGTAATAATGTTAATCTAGAATATAACAGTAAAAATATGCTTACTAGATTAGATACTGAGTTAAAAGAAAAAGGAAATGCTTTGATTCAAAAATACAAGGGAAATGATTCTAAATATGCAGAAAAAGTAGAGAAATGTGTATCTATTTTCCAATTAGTATCTGTTTTAGAAAAACAATTCTTACAAGATAGTGATGTACAAACAAAAAGAGATGGATATTCTACTCGAATTCAAAAATGCTTTAAAAAAGATGGTTTAACAGCATTAGAATTAAAGAATATGATTCATAAACTCATTTCTTTACAAAATACTTATTATTCTGTTTATAAACATTTATTAAATGAACAAGAGTCAAATACTTTCCAATTAGAACTTCATAAGATTTCTAATTGGAAAAACTTCTTTTATGCATCTTTAAATCATAATTTATCCTTTAGCAAAGTCTATAGTAATTATATTGTTGATAAAACTTATTCAGAAGGAGTTATTGCAGAAGATAAGGTTTTGATTCTTTTGAACTTACTTATGGTAGAATTTATTAAAGATATGTTCCAAGGAGAATTCCAAAAGAAATATTTCTTCTATTTACCATCTAGTATTTATTCTAAACCAAATAAACTTAGTAAAGTCTTCCACTTCTTTGAAGATGAATTTGTTAAGAACCATGTTTTTGTTGTCATTCCTTATAGCGATTTTCTTCTTCATAAAAAGATTGTGAAAGATTATAAGAAATTAGGATATCACTTTGCTTTGGTTATGGAATACCATGTTCCAATAAAAGATAAAGATCAAAAGTCTATTTCTGTTGCAGACTATGTCTTTATTGATAAAAAGATACAAAAAGATAAGGAATACTTAGAAAAGATTCCTATAGATTTAAAAGAATTTATTCTTGTTGAAGATATTCTATCTAAAATAAATGGTGATGGGGGTAAATAATTATGAATACATTTTTAAGATTTTTCTATGAATTTACATCGATTTTCTTTAATGGTTTCTTTATGATTTTTAAAGGACTATTTGGGGGAATTAAAGAGATGTTTAACTTTCCTAAATATGGGAAAGTTATTGAAAGTTATAAAGGGTTCTTTAATGGGGGAGAGATGGTTTTTGTTATTTTAACCATTGTTTTCCTTGTTATTATTTGTTTATTAGTTATAGGAATTCTTTATCTTATTATCCGAAAGATTATTCGGAGACTAAATAATACTTATAGTAAAGATGAACTTTTAGATGAGATTGGGGAATTAAATGATAAAGTACGTCAACTTATGAAAGAAAAAGATGAGTTGATGGCAATGAAAGTATCTCAACTTGGGTTATCTCCTGATGGAGATGAGGGTGAAGAGGGAGAGAAACCTTCTGAAGAAAACCCTGAAGAAGATCCAAAAGAAGCGGGAATTCGATTCCCTAAATTGTGTTCTTACGATGAACTTTATCAAAATTATCATGCACAAAACTACGATAATAGTTTTACCTTAGCACAATTAATTGATGACTTCCGTTGTTTTTCTGCTTCTCAGTTACATCTTTATTATGATTATTCTATTTTAAGACCTTTCTTTGCAGGACTTGCTTGTTCTAAACTTATTATCTTACAAGGTATTTCTGGTACTGGTAAAACTTCCCTTGCTTATGCTTGGGGTAAATTTGTTAAGAATGATGCTTGTGTTACTTCTGTAGAACCATCTTGGAGAGATAAGTCTGATTTCTTAGGATATTTTAATGAACTTACAAAGAAATTTAATGAAACGAGTGCCTTGGGTGAGATTTATATTGCAGGATTTGATGATAATGTACATACCATTATTCTAGATGAAATGAATCTTGCTCGTGTTGAGTATTATTTTGCAGATTTATTATCTATTCTTGAAATGCCTAATAAAAAAGAATGGTTAGTCGATATTGTTTCTAGTTCTTGGCCAAAAGACCCTAAAAAACTAGAAAAAGGTAAATTAAGATTACCTCCTAACTTATGGTATATTGGAACGATTAATAACGATGAATCTACCTTCATGGTAACCGATAAAGTTTACGATAGAGCTATGCCTATTGATATTAATACGAAAGTAGAAGCTTTTAAATGTCGTGAGCAAGAAGCAGAAAATGTAAATTCTACGTATTTGGAGACTTTATTTGAAGAAGCAAAAGAAAAGTATCCATTATCTGCGAAAGGATTAGAAACGGTTAAAGAATTAGATGATTATATTACCGAACACTTTAGAATTGCTTTTGGTAATCGTATTATGAAACAATTAGGAGATTTCTCTCCTGTTTATGTTGCTTGTGGTGGAAAAGAAATTGAAGCGATTGATTACTTTATTGCGAAAAAAGTATTACGTAAATTTGATCAATTAAGTGTTAATTTTATTCGAGAAGAATTAAATCCTTTCATCTCTTTCCTTAATAAAAATTATGGAAAAGGTACGATGAAAGAATGTATTGCCTTCTTGGAGAACTTAAAGAAGAGTATATAGGAGTTGAGAAGACATGGCTAAAAGTGTAAAAAAAGTCATTGCGTCTTGTGAGGAAGCAAATGCAAAAAAAGAAACTTTTTTTGATAAATTGAATCATGAAATGCATTATGAATCTAACTTTAATGGAAATGCCATGTCTTTTGAATGGCTTGATCAGATAGAATTTGCTTGTCCTTTTATTGATAACGTTGTAAGAAATGCTAAATTTTCTCTTGTAAAAGAAGAGATGATTGTAAAGGCAGAAAAAACAAAAAGAATTACTGTAGAAAGTGTTAAAAACTTATCTAGACATCCTGATTATATTGAAAAAGTGGATCCTGCAACTGATGATGTTACTCCTAAGAAAATCTTGAATGTTGTTAGTGAAGAAACGTTTAATATTTATGAGAATCGGTTTCTTTATACTTTAATTCATGATATGAATCGAATTGTATATGAAAAAGAACAAGAACTTAAGAATTTTCAGTTTGTTGAGAAAAAGTTTTTAGAATACCATGCCAATACTTCTACAGATATGGAAAATGTTAGTATTCAATTACGAGTAGATTCTGAATCTTTTCCAAGTGATAAATTAGATAAAAAATTAAAAGAACAAATTAAGAATGCAAAAAGTAGAATTAAAAAAATTAAAATGTATTTTACGAGTTGGGAACATTCTATGATGTATAAAGAACTTGAGAAGAATCATGTTACTTTATTAAAACCTCCTATTCGTAAAACGAATATTATTTTAAAAAATCCTAATTTTCAAGTTGCGATGAAGTTATTTGATTATTTACAAAAACTTACGCAAAATGAGGATAGTCGTTCTAATTTAGAAAAAGATGAAGATCCTTTCTTAGGATTTATTGATTGTTCTTTCTTAACGGATTTTTGTGTACTAGATTCTGTTTCTCGATTAAAAAGAGAACAAAAACAAAAGATGGCTTGTTATGCAATTGTATTATTAAAAGAAGAAGTACGTAGAACACTTGATCTTTTACTTCGAGCAGGGATTGAAGTAAGTGATGATGAACTTTTACAAATGCTTGCGGATGAATTAAAGAAAGAGAGAAGTGAAAGATTGGTTGGAGTAGAAGATGTTAAAAAGAAATTTAAAAATGCTATGGATGAGTATTTAGAAAGGATGCAAGATTACTTGTAAGGTGATGTATGAAAATATGGAAGATTTTAAAAAGGTTCGTTAATGTCATTGTTGTCATTGCCGTACTTGGATTTTTATTTGTTGTATGCTTACAAAGATTTACTAATAATCGAATGTCTTTCTTTAATTATCGATTGTTTACTGTAGTATCTGGTTCCATGGAGCCTAAATATAAAGTAGGGGATGTTTTGATTGCGAAAGAAAAAGATCCGCAAGATGTTAAAGTAGGGGATTCTATTAGTTATTTAGGATCTATTGGACAATTTCAAGATAAGGTTATTACCCATGAAGTTGTTAAGATTGAAAAAGATAAAGATGGAAAATATCTATTTCATACAAAAGGTATTTCTAACTTAGTAGAAGACCCTTTGGTTTCTGAAGACCAATATTATGGTGTTGTTATTTATAAATGTGTTATTCTTTCCTTTATTTATCGAATTGTAGGAACTCCTATTGGAATGCTTTTATTTATTATTGTTCCTATATTCTATATTATTGGATCTGAAGTGATTGCGACATTCCTTGAAAAGGAAGAAGAAAAAAGAAAGAAAGCGAAATAAGGAAAAAGAAAAAGAGAAAGGAGGAATTAGGATGCTAAAGAATGGGAAACGTAGTTTCAAATTTAAAATTGTTCCCTTGTTTTTTCTTGCGGTATCTTTAATCTCTATTTCTCTTGCATGGTTTGCTTATAGTGGTTTGGCAAAAGTAGAGACAGAAATTGATGTAAAGACTTGGTATATTGAGTTTCAAAAAAATGGAGAAGCAGTTTCTAATAATATTGTGATTTCTCTTGATGAGATTTATCCTGGAATGGATACGGTTCATGAGTCTGTTAAAATTCTTAATAAAGGAGATACGGATGCTAAACTTAGTTACCAAATTGTTTCTGCTAATATTTTAGGAGAAGAAAAAAGCGTTACCGATTCTTCTTTTGAAGAAGATCAGTTATCTCAAGAATATCCTTTTCATATTAATATGAATTTGAGTAAGGATTTTGCAAAATCTGAAGGAAATTATAGTATGTTTGATTTGTCGGTTTCTTGGCCTTATGAGTCTTCTCATGATGATATTGATAGTGAATGGGGAAATAAAGCTTTTCAATTTCAACAAGAACAATTAGAAAAATCGTCTAGAGAAGAGAATTATCAAGTACAACCTTCTATTAAAGTTGTGATTTCTGTCAAAGCAGAACAATACTTAGAAGAGGGGGAGTCTAGAGATATTCGATTTGATACAGGGGATTTAATTTTATATGATGTTAGTAAACATGAGAGTTGTACTCAACTTAGTGATACTTGTATTCGTACTCATGTGTTAGATTCTAATAATTTGTTATCGGATCAGACTGTTTCTTTATTACCAGATTTTTATGGTAGTTATGCAAGTGGGTCTTATGGTGATTATCAAAGTTTACTTTCCTCTTCCTTACCAAATTGGAATGTTAGTAGAAGAGGCTTAACGGTACAAGATATTCTTGGGATTATTTCTTCTGATGTGTTATCTTCTCAGATTGTGACTCCTAATTTATCTGATCGTATTATAGGAGATGTTTCTTATCCAACTAGACCTAATCAATTATTAGAGCAAGTAACTTCTAGTGGGGCTTATTTCCGATATGCGCATAATAGTTTTACTTATTTATCTACAAATTCTTGTATTTGGACACAATCTGAATATTCTGGTGATATGGGTTTTGCTCTTACGAAGATTGATGATGGTCACTCTAAAATCTATGGAGAGAATAAGAATACCTCTTGTATGATTATTCCTGTTATTGTTGCGGACAAAGATACCTTATAGGGCTTTGTCCTTTTTTTGTCAAAAAAATAAAGCACAATTTGTGCTTTATTGAATCATTTGGGTAAATGCCATATCTACTTTAATCTTTAGAGATTCTTCTGATGCGTTTCTTCCAATTTCTGTATCTTCTTCATCACTCATTTGTTCTTCTTCTCCTTCGTACCATTCAAAGTAAATTCTAATTGTGAATGGTTCAAATTGGAAAGAATCTAATTCATTATTATAAAGAAGAGTTCCTTCTATTTGATTTTCTTGTATGTTCTTTAATTCTTGTTGATCTTGTTCTTTATGGGTTGTATCTAATATCGAATATTTTGTAATCACTAAGTCGGGAATATTTTCGTTTAACATATTTAATGTAATTTTATAATTAAATGATAATTGTACGTTAGATGGATCTATATCAATATCAAAATAACCTTTTGATGATGGGGCAACCTTATTCTTCGCAATATATTGATTTTGTTCAATTACAGGCATTAACGTAATTTCTTTGGTATTCTTATCCGTAATATCACTTTCATTGACAAGTATTTGCCATTTGGAGAAGGATACTTCGAAGTTTCCTGTTGTATTTGCTGCATATTTTGAATAAGTACTGCTCATTAAACTAAGTGTTATTGATAGTGAAATTAGAACCAATAATAACTTGATTCTGGTTTTCAATTTACTTCCCTCCTTATCCTAATTTAATCATACTAGGTTTACACTTTCTTTGCAACTGAAAAAGTGTTAAAAATTTGTAAACCTTGTAAATGGATGTCAAGTGTTAGATTTGTGCCAAATAACGACAGAATCTGGCAAATTTTATTGACTTTTTTTCTTGTAGTTTTTATAATTAAATTGTATTATAGAGAGTACCGTAGTGTAGATATGATTTCATAAGGTAGATAGAGAAAGCTTATCATATCCTCTTTATTGGTATGATTTATAACTGTGATAGCGTTTTTTTTAAATGACTACACTTGGAACTGTAAAGCCATGACAGTTCTAAATATATAATGAGAAGGAGAGAAATATGAAAAAGAAAAAGAATGATAAGCATGAAAGACGAATTAAAAAGTTGATTGTTGGTTCTTTCTTTTGTGCAATTGTTTTAGCAGTTTCTACTTATGCATGGTTCATTGGTATGAAAACTGTTAATGTGTCAAGTTTTGATGTTACAATCGCAGCTACGGATAGTTTATCTTTATCTTTAGATGGTGAAGAGTGGGCAGATACCATTTCTATTGATAAAGCAACTTATAGTGAAAGTGCTTACGAAGGAAATAAAAATGCTTGGCCAAAGAATGGACTTGTTCCTGTATCTACTGTTGGAAAGATTGATAAGACATCTTCTAGATTAACGATGTTTGAGAAAGGTAGTTTAACGGCTACTCCAGGAGGATATCGTTTAATGGCTAGTCAAGTTAAGAATAATGGAGAAAATGAACAAGATGGCTATGTTGCATTTGATTTATTTATTCGAAACTTATCTGGTAATGAATACTACAAAGATTTTGATGCTTTAAATGAAGAAGCAATTTACTTAACTCCAGAATCAAAAGTAACTGTTGCGGAAGATGGAACAGTTGATGGAGAAGAAAATTCTGGAATTGAAAACTCTGTTAGAGTTGCTTTTGCAGAAATCGGACGTGTTGTGGCAACTACAAATACTCCTGAGACGATTACTGGAATTAATTGTAGTTCTACAGGAGATGTTACAACGATTTGTGAAAAACGTGATGCACAAATTTGGGAACCAAATGATACAAAACATGTAAAAAATGCAATTAACTGGTACACTACTTCTTGTAAAGCAAGAACGGGTGATGATGTTACGAAAGATGCTTCTTATGGTGCTACTTGTACTGAAATTAAAGATGGTACTGCATATCCAACATATGCTGTAAGTGGTGTTGTTAATTATAGTGATAACGTTGATGTTTATGATGGTACGGAATACAATACTTATACGAAATCCGTATCTGATTCAGCTGCTGCTGGTAAATTAGTCAAATATGATACTTTCACAGATACTATGAAAGATTTAAAAGGTGTTGATCGTCCAACCTTTATTACACTTGCTCCAAATAGTATTACAAAAGTAAGAGTTTATATCTATATCGAAGGACAAGATATTGATAACTATGACTTTGCTTCTTTAGGAAAGAAGATTAAAGTAGGATTTGGATTCACGAAAGAAAGATTCTATGGTGAAGATGTAGAATATGATGGTACTCCAGCGTTACCTAGTGGTCTACAATCTAGAACACCTGCAAGTTCATAAAATAGAGAATGGAGGAAAAACATATGGCTAAAAAGAATAATAAACGTGATAATCGACGTTTAAAGAAATTGATTGCTATCTGTGTTATATGCGCAGTTGTCTTAGTTGTTTCTACCTATGCATGGTTCATTGGTATGAAAACAGTTAAGGTAAATGAATTTGAAATTGAAATTGCGACTACGGAAGGTCTATTCCTTTCTATGGATGGACAAAAGTGGTCTTATAAACTAGATGTTAAAAGTGCTACTGTCTATGATAAAAACGCAAATGTATGGGCAGATGATGGTTTAATTCCTATGTCTACTGTTGGAGACATGGATAGTGAAGCTTCTCGTATGAAGTTATTTGAAAAAGGAAGTTTAACAACAACACCAGGAGGTTATCGTTTACTTACTTCTCGTGTTAACAACTACAACAATGTTGGTGCTAGTGGACAACAAGAAGAAGGAAAAGGATACGTTGCTTTCGACTTATTCATTAAGAACTTATCTGGAACAGAATATTATACAGAAAACAATCCATTAAATGAAGAAGCTATTTACTTAACTACTAATTCAGCAGTTAAAGTTTCTGAGAATGGTGGAGTTGATAAGACTGGTATTGAAAACTCTGTTAGAGTTGCTTTTGCTCAAATTGGTCGTGTAGAAGGAACTACTACTAAACAAGAGGATATTACTGGTATTACTTGTTCTGATGTTCCAGCAGCAGCTGAAAAAGCTCAAGTTACTGGAATTTGTCGTAATGCACAAATTTGGGAACCAAATGATACAGCACACGTTCAAAATGCTATTAGTTGGTATAACACTTCTTGTAAGAAAAGAACGGGTGCTACTGTAACAGATGCTGGTTCTTATGGAGATAAGGGAAGTTGTGCTACGATTGCTGATAAGACTGCTTATCCTACATATGCTGTTAGTAAAGCAATTGCGATTGCAGATCAAGTAGATGTTTATGATGGAAAAGAGTACAACACTTATGAAACAAACTCCATTGATTATGCTACTTATGATGCTGCAGAAGCAGGACCTGAAGGAAAAGATCAATATAAATTGGTTAACTTCCCATACTTTACGGATACTATGAAAGCTAAAGTAGGAATGGAGAGACCAGCTTTCATGACATTAGCTCCAAATAGTATTACAAAAGTAAGAGTATATATCTATATTGAAGGACAAGATATTGATAATTATGACTTTGCTCAATTAGGAAAGAAAATTTCTGTTAATTTCGGATTTACGAAAGAAAGATTTGAGACAAGCGATATTGAAGGTTATAATGGACCTTCTCCTGTTGAAGGTGTAGACGCAGAAAGTTAAAAGGGAGTAATAAGTAAAGAGTAATGATTTACTCTTTCTTTCTATTCCATATAGGTGGTGTTTTATGAAGAAGAAAAATACTACAATTAAGAAAAAGACTACCAATATGAGAAAGTCTTCGAAGAGGAAAACAAGTCTTTCTGATAAGGCAGATGAGAGAAGAAAAAAGAACATCTATATTATTTTATTTGCACTGTTTTGTTTAGGTGTTCTTTTGATTGTTGCGGTATATGCATGGCTTTCCACAGCACTTAATGTAAAGGTTAAAACCTTTAACATGGTGGTTACGAAAAATGAAGGATTAACCATTTCCTTTGATGCCATCCATTATGATAATTCTGTTGAAATCTCTCGAGATGCTCTTATTGATAATCTTACTAGTTTGTATCCAAATCATAAGAATCAATGGGCAACGAATGGATTAATTCCAGTTTCTTCTCCGGGTGTTACCAATCCTAATCAATACTTCTTTGATATTTATAAGAGTAGTGGAGTTAACTACCGAGATCGTAAGAAAGAAAAAGGATTTGTTGTAACAGAATTGGATGATGAGAGTGAGCCTAGACATTTTAGTTATTTTATTGCCTTTGATTTATTCTTAAAAAATGATTCTGGATCTCCTGTTAGTGACCATTTATTCTTAGATGATGGTACAGGAGTTGAAGTTAGTGAGAATGCATCAGAAGAGATGCTAGGACTTGTCAATTCTATTCGTTTTGGATTTGTTAAAGTAGGTAGTGTTCCTTTGAATACAGATCCAACAACGGTACAA
Source organism: uncultured Bacilli bacterium (assembly GCA_947632595.1). Taxonomy (GTDB): domain Bacteria; phylum Bacillota_I; class Bacilli_A; order RF39; family UBA660; genus UBA3789. Next base: position 30,456 of record CANRPY010000009.1, read on the forward strand.
AATATTCAATGTAATAATGATTGTGTTTCTACCATTTATGAACCTAGAAATCTAGAACATACATCGCTATCGATTGAAAGAGCAAAAAAATATGGTATTCATTTAGAAAATCAGACTTATTTCCCAACATATGCCTTTAAAAGGAGTGGAGGACCATTCCGTTTAACAGATATTGTGTCTGGGGCAGCGAACATGGATTTTAATTATTTCCAATTACAGGAAACTAAGAGAAATTTAGAGTTTGATACTCCATTATTTATGATTCCCAATGGAATTACAAAAATGAGAGTTTATGTTTGGATAGAGGGACAAGATATTGATAGTTTGGAGACAAACTCAGAAGGAACAGATGTTGATCTTTCCATTAATTTTGCAAAAGATACGTATGGATATGATTTCTTTGATGAGTAGAATAAAAAGGGATAGGTGATAGGATGAAAAAGAATGAAGAAAAGATTGGTTTTGATTTATCATTATTAAGTTTAGAGGAATTATTGGATTGCTATACCAATATTTGTGACTTTTTACAGTTTTTAGAAGAAAATAAACTAGAAACAGAAGAGAAGGAGACTTCCGATGATTAATTTTAAAGAATTTATTGATAAAGATATTACTGCGAAAAAGACCTTAATTACAACATTACCTACCAAAACAAAAACCAATCAAAAAAAATATAATGATCAAATCGAGCAAATGATTCAAAAATATAGCCAATATCAGAAGAGCGTTAGAGCTTATTTAGAAGCAAAAGCAAAATCATTTGAAGTCTTAGAAAACCATGATACCATTGATCAATTAAATGAAAAAGTAGAACAATTAGAACATATTCGTTTTCTATTAAATCCTACCAATACCTATTTAGAAAAGATGGGATTTGATGATTTACTATATCAATTAAATAATTCTTATATGCTTAATTTTCAATCCTTAAATGATATTATTAATTGCTTTTTAGATAAATTTGAATTGGTTGGTGTAAAACTAGAAAGTGATGATTTTGATTATACTTGTTATGTTCATGAATATATGAGTTCTTTCTTACAAGTACGTTATAGTTCCGATAAAAAATATCATAAAGTATCTGAGATATTTGAATCTATTTATTGGATTAATCCAGAATTAATGGAACATATTGAATTAAATTTTCGAAAACTAATTCGTGTACATGCGAAGAAGTTTCAAAGTTATATCTTAGAAGAACAAAAAAGAGAAGCAGAACTTCATCATATTCATAATTACCAAGATTGTATTGAAAAATTAAGAAGTGCTTATATCGATCGAAATCTTGCAGGTGGAGAAAGTATTTCGGATATTATTGAACTTGCGAAGAATCGAGCCTTTGATATTCATCAGTATATGCCTGATCATAAAGTGAGAATTATGGCCTACCAGTCTTTGATTTCTGATGAGGCACTTGAAGAGGAGGATAAACGTAAGAAAGTATGTGAGACTCTTGCTAAGTTAAAGAGTAATGTATGTGAGTTTGATCAATATAATACTTTTTTACCAATCTTTACTTGTTTTCAAGAAGAATATAAAGATTTAATGAATACTTCTTTAAAAGATTATAAGGGTCTTAAGAATATTGAGAATGAAATTCTTACGAAAGAAAAAGAATTAGAGAAGATGAATCATAGAATCTTTGGTTCTAAGTCTTCTATCTTTGATTTTAAGCAACAACCATTAAGTGGTGCTGGTTTAAAGAAATTAAAGATGGATACTGTAAGACAAGCAAAAGAGTTATATACGTTATATCATCAATATGATAAAGAGTATTTTAAAGAACATGTATTAGAAGTCATTAATCCTTCTTTAATGGTTTCTGATGTTTTAAATCTATATTATAGTTTTGCTTATTTTAGAAAACTTGTTGTACAAAAAGCTTATAAGTTAACAGAGTATTCTGAAATTATTCAAAAGAGTGATGAGTTTTATCATTTTGCGATGGATCCTACGAATATGATTATTGCAGGGATTCCTATCTTTGAAGAAGCGAATGTTAAGAAAGTCATTGCGAATAAATATCGATTAAATAATATTAAGATTGATGAAGAGGATTTAGAACCAGAAGAATTAAAGACATTACTTAATAAAATTCAATTAATCTTAAGAGTAGAAATGATTGAACATAGTGATGTTACTTCTATTGAAAAGATATGTTTTATTGCAGATGTTACTAAAATTCTTGCTCAAGAAGAGAAAAAATAAATTTAAGTAGATTTTTAAAATCTACTTTTTTTATGTGCCAAATTCCGTCATATAACGGGATTCTTTATTGACTTTTTATCTTGTAATTAGTACAATTAAATTGTATTGTAGAGAGTATCATAGTGGAGGATATGATATTAAGGGTTTCGTGAGGAGTTTGATAGTGTGAAGGGAAAAATTACGTTAAGTGCAAAAAAATTAAAACGTGAAAAGAAACTTCGTCGTTATTTAGAAATTGCATTACTCATATTACTAATCCTATTAGTACTTATATACTTTATTATTGGTATTATTTATAATAATGGAAATTTTAGCATAACGCTCGACAAAAATTTATATTATCAGAAAGGACTTATTCTATATGATGACCCAGATTATAAAGTTTATCGATCTGAGTTATATGCTTTAGCGCCTGATACTTTTGACAACATTTCTTATAAATGGCTTCCCGATGATCTTGATGAGTCAAAAGGCGGTTCTCATAATGGAGAGAATTATCTTGCCTATACTTTCTTTATAGAAAATCAAGGAAAAGATACTTCCGACTATTGGACAGAAGTTGTTATTGATGACGTTATTAAGAATGTTGATGAAGCTGTTCGTATAAGAGTCTATCGTGATGGTAAAGAGGTAACGTATGCTAAAGAGTCTTCCAATGGAGGGGCTGAGCCAAATACTGTTGCCTTTCAGGAAGATGACTTAGTGGTCCGCGAGCATATTAAACATTTTCGACCTGGTGATATTAGTCGGTATACGATTGTTTTATGGATTGATGGAAGTGATCCAGAGTGTACTGATAATATATTAGGTGGAGAATTTAAAGTGCATATGGATTTTAAGTCAGAATTTGTAGAAGATTAGAAGGAGTAAGAATATGGCAAAGAAAACAAAAAAAGAAGAAAAGCATGAAAGACGAATCAAAAAGCTTATTATTGGTTGTGGTCTTTGTGCAATTATTTTAGCAGTTTCTACTTATGCATGGTTCATTGGTATGAAAACTGTTAATGTCTCAAGTTTTGATGTTACAATTGCAGCTGCTGATAGTTTATCTTTATCTTTAGATGGAAAAACTTTTACAGATACTCTTGATATTAATAAAGAAAACTATTCAACTAGTGCATATGATGCTAACACAAACTCTTGGGTTACAAAGGGATTAATTCCAATGTCTACTGTTGGAGTGATTAATTCTACATCTTCTCGTTTAACTTTATTTGAGAAAGGTAGTTTAACGACTACACCAGGTGGTTATCGTTTGATGGCTAGTAAGGTTAAAAACGAAGGTGCAAAAGAACAAGATGGATATGTTGCATTCGATTTATTTATTAAGAATTTATCTGGAGAAGAGTATTATCAAGAATTAAATGTTCTAAATGAAGAAGCTATTTATTTAACACCAGAATCTGCAGTTACGGTTTCTGCTAGTGGAGACAATGAAGAAAATTCTGGAATTGAGAACTCTGTTAGAGTTGCTTTTGCACAAATTGGTCGTGTTGTAGCAACAACAGCTGATCCTGCTACTGTTACAGGAATTACTTGTAGTACTGCTGGTGCTGTTACGGGAATTTGTAGTGATAGACCTGCACAAATTTGGGAACCAAATGATACTGCACACGTTCAAAATGCGATTAACTGGTATAGTACTTCTTGCTTAAAGAGAACAGCAAAAGATGTTACTTCTGCAGATTCTTATAGTGGATCTTGTAGTGAAATTACAGAAGGTACTGCTTATCCAACTTATGCTGTAAGTGGTGTTGTTGATTATAAAGATAATATCGATGTTTATGATGGAGAAGCTTATAATGGTTATACTGATTCTGTTGCAACTGATGCTGCAGATGGTAAACTAGTTGCTTATGAAACATTTACAGATACCATGAAAAATAAACAAGGTGTTGAACGTCCTACTTTCATTACTTTAGCACCTAATAGTATTACAAAAGTAAGAGTTTATATTTATCTTGAAGGACAAGATATTGATAACTATGATTTTGCTTCTTTAGGTAAGAAGATTAAAGTAGGATTTGGATTTACTAAGGAAAGATTCTATGGTGAAGATATTAATTATACTGGAGAACCATCATTACCTCCAGAAAATGTTAGAGGATCTTAATTAGGGAAGGGAGTTTATTATGGCAAAGACTGATAGAAAACGTAAAAATAAACGTGTTAAGAAATTAATTGCTATTTGTGTGATTTGTGCTGTTGTATTAATGGTTTCTACCTATGCATGGTTTATTGGTATGAAAACGGTTACCGTTAATTCTTTCGATATTGATATTGCTACTACGGAAGGATTATATTTATCCATGGATGGAAATACTTGGACAACAACACTTGATGCGAAAGAAGCAGTTGCTTATGCAAAAAACGCAAATGTATGGGCAGATAGTGATGATACTGGTCTTATTCCAATGTCTACAGTAGGAGATATGGATAAGACATCTTCTAGACTTAAATTATTTGAAAAAGGTAGTTTAACAACTACAAAAGGTGGTTACCGACTACTTACTTCTCGTGTTGCGAATAACACAAATTTAGATCCAGATAAAGGACAATATACTGAGGGAAAAGGTTATGTTGCTTTCGACTTATTTATTAAGAACTTATCTGGAACAGAATATTATGAAGATAATGAACCTTTAAATGAAGAAGCTATTTACTTAACTTATAATTCTGCTGTTAAAGTTGCTTCTGAAGGTGGAGTTGCTGATTCTGGTATTGAAAACTCTATTCGAGTTGCTTTTGCACAAATTGGTCGTGTTGTAGCAACTACTGAGACTGCTGATGATATTACTGGTATTACTTGTACAGATGCAGGAGATGGAGAAAGTCATGCAAAGGTTACTGGAATTTGTCGTAATGCACAAATTTGGGAACCAAATGATACTGCTCACGTACAAAATGCTTTGAACTGGTTCCAAAAATCTTGTAAAACAAGAAAAGCAGAAGGTGCTACTGTAAGTGATCCTGAGTCTTATAATGATGCTGCTTGTGCTACTTTAAGTACTTCTCAAGCATATCCTACTTATGCCATTTCTAGAGCATTAGATGTTAGTGATAATGTTGATATTTATGATGGTACTGAGTTTAATACTTATACTGCTAATACAACTGATTATGCAACCTATGCTGCTGGAGAAAGTGAAAGTAAGACTTATAAATTAGTTAATTTCCCATATTTTACAGATACGATGAAAAATGTTAAGGGAGCAGATAGAAATACTTTTATGACATTAGCTCCTAATAGTATTACAAAAGTTAGAGTTTATATCTATATTGAAGGACAAGATATTGATAATTATGACTTTGCTCAATTAGGTAAAAAAGTATCTATTAACTTTGGATTTACTAAGGAAAGATATACAGAAGAAGATTATGAAGAATATGATGGACCTACAACTGGAACAGATGCAGAACACACTTCATAAAATGGAAAAAAGACTTCGGTCTTTTTTTTTGTTTGGAGTAGTAAATTCCTATCTTTTATGTTATACTTATAGTGTAATAATAGGATGTATCGAGGGTTGCCTATGAAAGTATTTGAAAAGTTTCCTTTTAAAAATTCAAAAAGAGCTAAGATTCTTTCTATTGTTCTTATTCTCTTTGTTATTTTAGGGATAGCAATCTCTGTTCCTTCTCTTGCCAGATTCATGAATCGATCTTCTTTGGTCGATACTGTTGTGTGGGATGGAAGTGTTGCTTCTTCTTATCGTAAGGGTAGTGGTAGTAAGGAAGATCCTTATCTTATTGCGAATGGGTCTGAGCTTGCTTATTTTGCTCAAAATTTAGAGAATACGGATTATCAAGGAGTTTATTTTAAACTTGCGAATGATATTGTTTTAAATGATGGCGTTTTTTCTTATCAGAAGGAGTCTGGTCTTTCTTTATTAAAAGATTCTGAAGTTAAAAGTGTTGATCTTAGTACGGGTAGTGGACTTCATTTATTTCCTGAGATGAAGAATTTTAAAGGATATTTTGATGGAGATTCTTATCGCATTTATGGTTTACTTATTTTAAATTCTGCATCTGAAGAGGTTGGTCTTTTTCATAATTTAGAAGGTACCATTGAGAATTTATATGTAGAGAATGCTTTTGTTTATGGTGGACATACTACGGCTTTACTTGCGGTTCATGCGAAGAATGCTGTTGTACGAAATACGATGATTCAAGGAAGTGTTGTTGGACTGGATGGAGTAGAAACTGTTACAAAAGATATTTCTACTCATGATGTTGTTATTTCACAAAAAGAAGAGGAAGAAGATTATGAAGTTTTGCTTCCTAGCCTTTCTTTTGTTCCTTCTAAGATTACTCTTAGTGGATCTGTTCAAATAGATGGAGAAGGTAGTGCTTCTATTTTAGGACAAGAAGTTACGGATTCTTTCCAAGTAGAAGTGGATCCTTCCTTAGAAAAGATTTTTCTTCATACTATTGGTTCTTCTGATACCAAGTTTCAGTTTACGAATCTTTCTTTCCATGTAGAGGGAGAAGTAGGAGACGCTGCTGGTCTTGTTTATGATGCCTCTTCTCTTACGATAGAGAACGTTGTTGTGAAGGGAGATATTACTTCCACTTCTTCTGCCGCTGGGTTTGTTCATTCTCTTTTGGGAGATAGTACTCTTGAAAATTCTTATAATACTGCAAGTATTCATAGTGAATCTGCAACTGGACTTATCCATCAAGTTTATGGTCAGACAAATTTATCTATTTCTATGAGTTATAATCGTGGAGTGTTGGATAGTACAAAGCAATATGGTTTTCTTGGGAATGTTTCTCTTACAGATGGAGAAGTCAAAATTCAAAATAGTTTTAATACAACGGATAACTATTTCCTTGGTTCTGTACAAGGTGTTGTTTCTTTGGAAAACGTCTTTACTTCTTCTTTGGGAGTTTTAGAGGGAGAAATACAAGGGGAAGTTTCTATTGTACCTAATGTATTAGAAGAAGTTCCTAATCATATTTCTTATCCATTATATGTGGATTCTAGTGATTATTCGAAAGATCATACTCATGCGTGGGTTATGAGTGATGGATATCCTATTTTATATTTAGATGATTCTACTTCTTCTATTGCGACTATTAATGTTGGGAATAACTATTCTTGGAATAATGTAGGTTACAAATTAAATCCTATTAAATTTTCTTCTGCTTTTGCTTTTCAAATTGAAGAAGCCGATCACTTAAATCCTATTAAAGAACAATATTATTATCTTAGTCATTCTAGAGATGCTCTTACACAAGAAGAGATTACTTCTATTCAAGATTGGGTTCCTTATACGGATATTGTGGAAATTGATCAAGAAGGAATTTATGTTATTTATGTAAAAGTCGTTGATTATTATGAACAAGTGTCTTATTTAAATACTGATTTGATTATCTTAGATATGAGTGGCTCTGATATTACCATATCTTATCAAGATCATACTTGGAATGCGTTATCTTTAGATGTTCATTCTCTATATGCAAGTGAAGATATTCAAGTAACGATTGATGCTTATGATGATTTATCTGGTGTTGATACCATAGAATATTATTTATCTAGTGAAGTTCTTACAAAGGATGATTTGGATCAGTTAGATGAGAAAGAATGGATTCCTTATCAAGATCCGATAGTGATTTCGGAAGAAGAAAAAATTGTTTATGTTAAAGTTAAAGATAATTGTCGATATGTTACTTATGCGAATACAGATTTTCTATCTGTAAATGGATACCGAATGACTCGTATTCAAGCAGGAGATCAAGTGGGAGAAGATTCGATTTCTGTTACGGATCATTCTACCGTTGAAGTTCGTTATCAATTTAAAGGTAAACTTACTTCTGAGAAAGCTTATACTCATGTTTTCCGAACAAGTGAGTCTTTCCCTGTTGGAACGATTCTTACTTTGATTGATCAACAAAATCATAAAGTTTATCAAAGAACGATAGAAGAGGAACTTACAGAAATTCCATTTACTTCTTTCCATGAGATTGGAAAGGTATCTAAAAATGATTATTGGGTAGAAGAAGATGGGGTTATTCAAGAAGAAGATTATACGTTATTGCTTGATTTTCAAGGTGTAGAAGAAGAACTTTCTCAGGTTAGAATTACTCTTGAACTTTCTTTAGAGGATGAAATTTTATTAACGACTCTTCCTAATACGTATAAGAGTTTTACGGTTTATCCGGATATGGATTCTTCTGTTTCTCTTCAAAGTGATTATACTTCTACCCTTACTTATAATGTCGATCAAGTCTATTCGATTCCATTTTCTCTTAAACTTTTGACAAAGAGTGTTGCTGGAATTCCTGTTTACGATACGAATTTTGCTGGTAGGATGTTAGGGGTTGCGATTCGACTTGTAGATTCTAAAGGGCAACCGGTTTCTTCAAAAAATCTTAAAAATCTTGTTTTCCAAATCGATGGGAAGAAGTATTCTCCAGGAAATGATGGCGTTGTTCGCTGCAATCTAGAAAATGGATTACAAGATAGTTTGAAAACCCTTACGATAGAGACTTATCAAGATCACTCTTATCTAGAAAGTGGAACTTATCAATTACAAATAGGTGGGTATGCTGCTTTTGGTGGTATGTATGATCAAAATATTTCATATGATCTTTCTATTCCTGTTTTGGTATCTAACAAGAAGAGTGAATATCCTAACTTTGCTGTTTCTCTTTCTAATGATATGAGAATCTTAGAACAAGGAGAAGTCGTTACGATTCCAATTTCTGTTCTTATGAATACTACTTTGCAAAAACCAAGTGTTAAAGTTGCTTTGTATCAAAAAGTACATCCTAGTGCTTATCAAAGAGAATATGAGCTTATCGATTTACAGGATAGTCTTGTTGGATACTTAAATCGTTATCAAGATTCTATTTATGATAGTGGTGTTACTTTGAACCGTAGTGGACAACAAACGTTCTCGATTAATCTTGATACTTCTAAATTAAAGAAAAATGCTTATCAATTTGCTTTTATGCTTTATGATGGAGATACGAAAGTTGCTGTTATTCATAAAGATATTCTTATTCGATAGGGGGTGAGTCATTTGAAAAAAAAGAAAATTTTATTGATACTACTTGGACTGATTGTTCTTGTTTGTGGTTCTTTCGCTACGTATTCTCTTTTTACCTCAAATGCCTCTTCCCAGATAGAGGATCAGAAAATTGCTCAGTTTGTTTTTGATACAAAAAAGACAAATTCTATTGATTTAGCAATCTCTGATTTGGTACCAGGAGATCAACAAGAATATACTTTTTCTGTTAGTAATCAAGATGCTCAATTTATTAGTCATGTTACTTTAAATTATCAAATTATTTTTGAAACTTTTCATTTAATGCCTCTTGATATTGTTCTTCTTAAACAAGAGGGAGAAGATTGGAAGGAAGTCTTTACTTGTAATGAGAGTTTTTCTAGAAATGAAGAAAATACTTTGGTTTGTACTTCTCCTATTCAAGAGATGGAGTATAGTAAGGCAACTTTAGAACAATATAAGATTCGTGTTCTTTTCCCTAAAGAATATAATGGAGTAGAATATTCTGATTTAGTCGATTATCTTACTGTTCATATTAAGAGTTGGCAAAAGATGAGTTAGGGGTGTTGGTATGAAAAAAAATACAAAATATTTATGGATAGGTTTCGCTTTATTCCTAGTTGTCTTTTTGGTTACTTATGGTTCTACTTTTGCAAAATATACAACAGATTCTGTTTGGAATTATTATTTAAAAAGTAAAGGTTTTTACTTTGATAGTCCTCTTCTAGATGGAAATTCTTATCAAGATCAAAATTGGGATGGAGGAAGTACTTATTTTCAACTTCATAATTACTTAAATGATTCTTTGATTACAGATTATGATATTTCTTATGAAGTACATTGTAAGGTTTTAGGAGATGCTAGTGAGATTAGTAAATGTATGATTGCTGGAGAAGATAAGGATGTTTATCAAGGTGTTTTAAGTGGAGGCGTTGGAAAACAGATTAGTGATTTATACTTTGATGTAGTTCCAACGGGTAGTGAAGAACTTACGGGTGTTAGTGTAGAAATTGAAGTTCAATCTACTTCTCCTTATCATAAAACCTTAAAAAATACTTTTGTTCTCAATAAAGGTGAACAAGAGTTAGGTGCTTTGAATCTTGCGTATGAAGAAAAAGATGCTTATTCGTATCTTACGGTTACCAATTCTTATTTAGAAGATAAGTGTGTGAAGTTAAGTTTTCCTGCGGAAGATTTGAGAATCGATACCGAAGATAAGCGAATCCTTCATCAAGAAGCAAATGAAGAGGGATATGTGCAAGCTGTTACTTTTCAAGTATCTAAAAAAGATAGTGTACGTTTCCGGTTTTATCCAACGAATGGGAATGTTCATTTAACAAAAAATGCATTTACGATTCAAGAGTCAAAAGAGTGTTAAGTTATTGAGAAAATATGAGGAGTATGTTATTATATAATTGGAGGGCAGTATGAAGGTTTTAAAGAAAGTTAAAAGTGTTTGTTTATTTGTACTTGGAGCAGCATTCTTTGTATTTGTACTATCTATGTCTATGTTATTATTAAACTTTAATAAGTTTGGTTTAACAGAGTTTGATGGTACTACGTTGGTTATTATTCCAAGAGAGATTGCATCCGATGTTTATCAAAAAGGTGATTTGGTTTTGGTAGAATCTAAAAGAGTTGATCAAATCAAAGAACAAGAAGATATTTTTACGTATCGTGTAGATTCTCAAGGTAGTGTTCATATTGATTTGGGAAAAGTTGGTAAGATTTATCCAGAAGAGAAAGCGATTTCTTTTGAGAATGGTGCTACTTATGCAGAAGAGTTTATTGCAGGAGTTCCTACAAAAGTTTATTCTAAAGTAGGTTCTGTATTATCTGTTATTGAATCTAGATGGGGATTCTTATTCATCGTACTTGTTCCATGCTTCTTATTATTCTTATATGAAGTTTATGAATTAATCGTTGAAGTGAAATATGGATCTGAGGAAGAGTAAACGATACCTTTTCAACCACACGTTTGTGTGGTTTTTTCTTTTTTTATGTTATAATGGTTCATTGAAGAGGCGGTTTTATGGAGTTATATCAAGAAATTGAGAGAAGTATTATTAAAAAGTTTCGAAAAGATATTTGGTCTAAATTTATGAAGGCTGTTATCGAATATCAATTGATTCAAGAAAATGATCATATTATGGTTTGTATTAGTGGAGGAAAAGATTCTTTTTTACTTGCGAAATGTATTCAAGAATTACAAAGACATGGAAAAGTTCCTTTTCAAGCTTCTTATGTTGTGATGGATTCTGGGTATCGTGAAGAAAATCGCCAACTTATTTTAGAAAATGCGAAAAAGATGAATATTCCGATAGAGATTTTTCAAAGTGATATCTTTGAGATTGTTGATCAACAAGAAAAAAGTCCTTGTTATTTATGTGCTAGAATGAGAAGAGGGTGTTTATACCAACACGCGAAGGACCTTGGTTGTAATAAGATTGCTTTGGGACATCATATGGATGATGTTATTGAGACAACTTTGCTTTCTATGTTTTATGGGGCAGAGATTAAGACAATGATGCCAAAACTACATAGTGAAAATTTTAAAGGGTTAGAGTTAATTCGACCTTTATACTTGGTTTTAGAAAAAGATATTTTAGCTTGGAAAAATTTTCATCATCTTACTTTTTTAAATTGTGCCTGTCGTTTTACCGAGAAAAATTCTCATTCTGATGAACTTACTAGTAAACGATTAGAGATTAAACATTTTATTGATCAATTACGAAAGGAAACTCCTATTATTGATCATCATATCTTTAAGGCATTAGATAATGTTAATTTAAATTGTATTTTAGGTACGAGAAAAGATGGAGAATATCATAGTTTTTTAGAAGAATATTCTAATCATAAGGAGGATGATTTTATGAATCGTGAATATTTATCCAAAGAAGTGAAGGTAGTTGTCGATAGACCACTTGGTAGTAAACATCCAAAACATGGATTTTATTATCCTGTAAATTATGGATATGTACCGGGTACGGTTAGTGGGGACGGAGAGGAATTAGATTGTTATCTTCTTGGCGTCTTTGATCCTGTTTTGGAATACGTCGGTGAATGTATTGCGATTATTCACCGCACGAATGATGACGATGACAAATTGGTTGTTGTTCCAAAGGGTAAAAATTATACGAATGAACAGATTGATGCTTTGGTAGAATTTCAAGAAAAATACTTTGAACACGTTATTTTAAGATAGAAAACATCTTGTAAAGTTTGCGATTTCTAAAAGGAGAATGTTATGAAAATTATTTATTATGTACATGGTACAACTTATGATAATGCTAGTAAAAAATGTAGTGGGTGGAAACAGGTTGAATTAAATGATTTGGGAAGAGAACAAGCTGTTAATTTAGGGAAGAATACTCCTTATCACTTTGATATTTTATTTACTTCTGATCTTGTTCGAGCAATCGATTCTGCTAATCTTGCTTTTCCAAACATTGAAAAACGTCAAGACTCTAGACTTCGTGAATGTAATTATGGAGATTTAGACGGAGGAGATAAGAAGCTTGTTCGTTACGAAGAGCATATCGAGGAACCATTTCCTAATGGAGAGTCTTTGATGGATGTTCAAAAAAGGATTCAAGAATTTCTTCTGGATACCTTAAAAAAATATCCTGATAAAACTATTGGAATTATGGCACATCGAGCTCCACAACTTGCCATAGAGGTCCTTACCAAACATTACTCTTGGGAAGAAGCTATTTCAAAAGACTGGAGAAAAACAGGAGATTGGCAACCTGGATTTGAATATGAATTTGATGAGAATGATTTGTCTTAGAACATCTACTTTGTAGATGTTTTTTCTTTACTTTTTCTTTTCTTTGTGGTAATTAATAGTATAATGGCGCGACAGCAAATCGCCATATTTAGGAGGAGTTTTTGTGAAGGAAGATTTATTTTTCGCAACATCTGTTTTTAAATATTATGCAGGAGAGGGGGTTTATCTTTTTAAAGTCATTCAACCATTATTTGGTACTTATGATGAAGATGAAAAAGTATTTACCAATTTTAATGGAAAACAGTATTATGAAATTTTGGATAAAAGAATTACTAAGGGAGAAGAAAGAATAGGTTTTTATCATTTAGAAAAACTGGTTTCTTTAGAAGAAAAGTTTCATACTCAAGAGTTAAGCTCTCTAGTATCCTTATACTTTGAACAATATAGAAGAGATGGTTTTTTATATGACTCTATTTGTCTTAGTCGATTTGATTATGAAATTTTACGAGAAATTGTTTTTCAAAAATAG
>CANRPY010000010.1 GCA_947632595.1 uncultured Bacilli bacterium
ATTTTTTTAATTGTGTCAATTTACACTTGATATTTTACATATTAGGCCCTATAATTATGTTAGGAGGGTAAAAAAAGATGAAAGAATTAAATGCAATATTAACGGAATTAGGAATTAGTAAAGTACGTTTTGCTAAATATTTAGGAGTTTCTCGCCAAATGCTTTATAATTATTTAAGTATTGATGATATTAATAATTGGCCTAAGGAGAAGGCTACTAAATTACTTAGCTTATTAAATATAACTGATATTAGTGAATTAAAGAATATTAAAATTACGGGAGAATATATTATTGAAGTTGAGAATCGTTTAAATGAAGCTGTTAAAGATTCTTCTAGTAAAGAAGTTATTGCTGATTTAAAAGGATTTAATAAGAAAGAACAAGAATTATTATCTGATATCATTTCTATTTTAAAAGAGAGATTGTCGAATGATAAGACAAAGGATTCTTATAATGCTTTTGTATATTTATATCATTTTATTCAATCTATGGAAACGAATCAGGAATTAAAATATAATTTAGCTTATTTTTCTAAAACTTTAGGATTTACAGATCCTATGGAATTTGCTTTTCATAAAGATAAACAATTTGTATTTGAAAGTATTATGTTTAGTGCTATGACTTTGTATAATAATGGAGGAAGTTCTAAGAATAAACTTGGGGATGCTCATAAGAGATTTGTACAAAGTATTGAACAAAAGAAAGAAGAGAAGTTATCTCGTACTCAAGAATTAAATACTGTTAAAATTCAAGCTTTAAAAGAACTTGGTTATGTTGAGATTAATGAGGATAATGCAAAAGAAGTTTTTGAAAAAATTGCAGAGATTCAGTCAAGAAAAGTTTAATTCTTGACTTTTTTCTTTTTCTATATTATTCTTAATAAAGAAGGTGAAACGTATGGGAATGGAAAGAAGTACACATAATATGATTCATCATCCAATTACTAGTGGACTTTTTTCTATTTCTTTTTTCTTTCTTGAAGAATCCTTGTTTTAGGATTCTTCTTTTTTTATCGTTTTTCTTTCTAGAAAGTGAGGTTTTATTATGAATGAGTCAAAGATGACTTACGACATTGAGGACATGCCACCTCTTGGGAAAAGCATAATTTTGGCATTTCAGCATTTATTTGCGATGTTTGGAGCAACAATATTAGTTCCTATCTTAGTAAATGCTGCAGCAGAATCTGAGGTATTAACGATTCCTGTTGCATTGGTTACTTCTGGAATAGGTACGTTGATCTACCTTATTTGTACTAAATTCAAGTCTCCTGTGTATTTAGGTAGTTCTTTTGCTTTTATCGTACCGATTGCTGCTGCTTATATGAAAGCAGGTATTGCAGGAGCTATGACTGGTATTATGGCTGTTGGTCTTCTTTATGTTGTTGTTGCAATCATTATTAAATTTGTGGGGAAGGAATGGTTAAATAAGCTATTACCACCTGTTGTGATTGGACCTATGATTATGGTTATTGGATTAGGTCTTGCGCCTAACGCTATTTCGCAAATTGGACTTGCAGAAGGGTCTGCATTTGACTGGAAAGTCTTAGTGGTTGCGGTTGTTTCTTTCTTGGTTACAGCGTTTGTTATGACAAAAGCAAAAGGTTTCTTAAAAATTATTCCTTTCTTAATTGGAATTATTTCTGGATATGTTGTTGCTTGCTGTTTAGGTATGGTTGATTTTCAACCTGTTATGGATGCGAAATTCTTTCAAATTCCTAAGTTTGTCATTCCTTTTAAAGATTATTCTTTAGAGTTTACGGCACTTGTTACTATCTTACCAGTTGCTTTGGTTACTTTATGTGAACATATTGGAGATCATACTTCTCTTAGTCATATTATTGGTAGAGATTTAATACGTGATCCTGGACTTGATCGTACATTAATGGGAGATGGAATTGCTACTTTTGTAGCAGGATTATTAGGTGGACCTGCTAATACGACTTATGGTGAAAATACTAGTGTTGTTGGAATGACAAAAGTAGCTTCTGTAAAAGTTATTGGTCTTGCTGCTATCTTTGCAATTATTATTGGATTCCTTGGTAAATTTACGGCACTTGTCTCTACCATACCTGATGCTGTTCTTGGAGGAGTTTCTTTACTACTTTATGGATTTATCGCAGTAAATGGACTTAAAGTATTAATCAAAAATCAAATTAATTTTGAAGAAAATAAAAATGTTGTGGTTGCTTCTTCTATGTTAGTCATAGGTTTAGGAGGTGCTGCTATATCTATTCTTTATAAAGATTTATCTCTTACGATTTCTGGTATGAGTTTAGCTGCTTTAGTTGGTATTCTTTTAAATTTAGTTATTACTTCTGAAGAAGATAAAAAGAAAAAGATGTTAGTTGATGTAGATCTTTATCAAAAACTTAAAAATGAAATTAAGAGTGATGTTTTAAAAGAGTTAAAAGAAGATAAAAAGGTATCTACTAAGACTCCTATGATTGAAAAGAAACAAAGTACAAAGAAAAAACCGGAGGGTAAAAAGAAATGAAAAATGTGATTGAATCGAATCATCCTTTAATTGAACATAAATTATCTATTTTAAGAGATAAGAATACTTCTACGAAGGAGTTTCGAGAACTTGTTAAAGAAATTAGTATGATTCTTTGTTATGAAGCGATGAGAGATGCCAAACTTGATGAAATTCAAATAGAGACTCCTATTAAGAAGATGAAAACGCATCGTCTTAATGAAGATCATTATGCTTTTATTCCTATTTTAAGAGCTGGACTTGGTATGCTAGATGGTGTTATTAGTGTTCTTCCTACTGCTAAAGTAGGGCATATTGGAATGTATCGTGATGAGACTACGTATGAACCTATTAACTATTTCTTTAAAGTTCCTGATGGTATTGAAAATAGAGAGGTCTTCTTATTAGATCCTATGCTTGCAACTGGAGGAAGTGCAATAGATGCCATAGATCTTCTAAAAAAGAAGGGAGTAGAGAAGATTAAGTTCTTATGTATTATCTCTGCCCCAGAGGGCTTAAAACAGGTAAATAAAGCATATCCTGATGTTCCTATCTATACTGCTTGTATTGATGAGAAATTAAATGAGAATAAATATATTGTTCCAGGATTAGGAGATGCTGGAGATCGAATTTTTGGAACAAAGTAAAAAGTAGGGGAGGATACTCCTCTTTTTCTTTTCCTGTAAATTCATTTTCTTATATTGTATTTCTTTTTATTTATTATTTTAAATAAAATATTTTATAATATTTATTCTTTTTCATTAATATATTTATATAATTAAATAATTAAATAATTTTTTCTTTAAGATTTTTCTTTTTCATTATTATTTTATATATGGTGTATTTTTTCATTGTTCTTTCTATTCCAATAAAAAAAGGGGTATTCTCTCCTCTTATTATTACTTCCTATAATTGATATTATGTTAACTTCTATATGTAATTCTTTTGATTTTTAATACTCCCCTACATTATACCATATTATTTGTAATGATTTTATTCATTTATTTTATTTTATACTTATTTTTATTGATAAATAAATATCTTCTTGAAATTGTTATATTGTTATTAATTATATGGATATCTATATTCCTATTAATCTCTGTTTCTATTTCTATATCTTCTATTAGGATACTACTCCCCCTATTTTTATTCAATTTTTATAAAATGCATTTTAAGCGTTTTATCTTTTATGAGATGGATAAGTTCTTTGTCTATTTCTCTTAAAATGATTGTTTATTTTAAGCAATTTTTGATTTCATAGATGGATGGTTGTCTGTCTAAATTTCTTAAAATGCATTCTAACTTTTTTCTATATTTTTAGAATTCGTACCTCCTGTTTCTTTCTTCTTTCTTTTTTGATGATAGGGTAATCTTTTCTTCATTTTTCTTTTTTCTTTTTTTCTTATTCTCTTTTTCTCCTATTTTGTATGATTGATAGGGGAAGTATTCTCATTTTTTCTTTTCTTTTTCTTATTTTATGTTATAATAGTAAGTCAAGTGAGGTGAATGAATCTTATGAAGAAAGGAATCCAATTATTACTTTTAGTACTTTGTCTTTTTTCGGTAACATTTGTATCTGCTAAAAAATATACTTGTGAGACTGTAGATGGTGCTTATTACGGTAAAGATGGCAAAGAAGTTGATAAAGTACAATATGAGAAAGAATGTAGTACTCATCAATGTGAAATTGTTGGGGATACTTACTATGGTGCTGATGGAAAAAGTGTTAGTAGGGATACTTTTGAGAAAGAGTGTGATGCATCTGTTGTGTCAGAACTTCCTGATACTGGTAGTCACTTCTCTCCTACTGAGATCTTCTTTATGATTATTGGTAGTATATTCTTACTTGGTGGTACTATTTTTACTGTTACATCTCGTTTATTACAAAATTAAAAAGAACTTACGTTCTTTTTTTTACTCTAATTCTTCTAGAATACTTTTACCAATTTCAGGTGCTTCACAATCAAAGTTGTCTGCAATGGTTGCACCAATATCGGCAAAGGTTTCAAATGGTGGAAGACGATGTGGTGTTTTAAAATTTCTACTATAGATAATAACTGGTACATTTTCTCTTGTATGACCATTGCTTGTAAACGTTGGATCATTTCCATGATCTGCAGTTATGATTAATAAATCATCTAATTCTAGTTTATTTAAGATAATCTTTAAGTCGATATCTAATTCTTCAATTGCTCCTCCATAACCTTCTACATCTCTTTTATGACCATAGGAGTCAAAATCACTTAGATTTACCATACATAGTCCTGTAAAATCTTTATCAATAATATCCGATAATTTATTCAGTGCCTCATTATTATCAATTGCCTTGATCATTTTATTAATGCCTTCGCCATCAAAAATATCATTTATTTTTCCTATTCCAATGACATTATAGTTCTTATCAATTAAATCGTTTAATATGGTCCTTTTTGGTGGTTTTATGGCATAGTCTTTTCTAGCATTATTCATTAATTTATATTTACCAGGAGTTCCACTAAATGGTCTTGCGATGATTCTTGCAATCTTATATCCTTTTGCTTGGGTAATTTCTCTTATTTTTTCACAGTAATTATATAGAGTGCTTACTGGTATACAATCTTCGTGGGCAGCAACTTGTAAATCGGAATCTGCAGATGTATATACAATTAAGGCACCATAGTTTACTTGGCGCTCTCCTAATTCTTGAATGATAGAGGAGTCTTGACTACAAGTGTTTCCCATTACTTTTCTACCAGTTATTTTTTCAATATCTGCTAGTAACTCATAAGGAAATCCTTCATTAAATGTTTGATAGGCTTCTTCACTTTTTAACCCTATCATTTCATAGTGCCCATTTAGAGAATCTTTTCCAATATTGGTTGGTTTTGCGATTGTATAATATGCTTCTACTTCTTTATCTTCTGTTAATGTTAAGGTATCTAGAAACCCTATCTTTTTTAAATTTGGGATAAATAAATCTTTTTGTTCTAATATGTGCCCTAAAGTATTCGAACCACTGTCTTTATAGTTGATGGCATCGATTGCTTCCCCTACTCCTAGAGAATCTAATACTACTAAAAATATTCTTTTAAATTTCATATATCCTCCCTATTTTTTACTTCTTGGATGATATTTTTGATAGTCTTCCATCACTTTTTCGTCACTTACTTTCGTATAGATCTTTGTTGTAGAAATATCGGAGTGTCCTAACATTTCTTGAATACTTCGTAGGTCAGCTCCTCTATTGATTAAATGCGTTGCGAAAGAGTGTCTTAGTGTATGTGGAGATACATTTTCATTCAAGCCTTTTTCTCTTAAAATTGCTTTTAGGTTTTTAAAGAAACCTTGTCTTGTCATTCCTTCTCCATGATTATTTAAAAATAGTTTTGTACATGGTTTCTTTTTTTGTAGTTGGTCTCTTACTTCTAAGTATTTTTCTAGGTATTGTAGAGCATATTCCCCTACTGGGATTTCTCGTTCTTTGGATCCTTTTCCAAGGATTCGAATCATACAATTTGTTCTATCAATATCATTGATTTCTAAGTTGATACATTCACTTACTCGTAGACCACAACCATACATTAATTCTAACATAGCTTTATTTCTATAGTCAAATGGCGTATTGAGTGTAATATCTAATAGTTTATCTACGTCTTCGATACTGAGTGTTTTGGGAAGTGATTTTTTTAATTTAGGACGTTCTATAAATTCTGAGATGTTTGTTTTTACGATTTTTTCTTTTTGTAGGTAAGCATGAAAGTTTTTAATGACTGTTAAATTATGAGCAATCGTTGTTGTTTCTTCCTCTTCTCTTGTTTTTAAGAAGTCTTTGATATCATCACTTGTAATCTCCTCTACTCTTATTTTCTTTTTCTTTCTTAAATATTCTTTATATACATCTAGATCATTTTGATAAGATATTTTTGTTTTATCGGATAATCCTTTTTCAAAGATACAGTAATTTAAAAAGTCTTGTATGGCATCTTCTATTTCCATGTTATCCCTTCTTTACTATCTATATTATAACAAATCATTTGTTTTTTTGAAAGAGACTCCTTATGTTATAATAGTTTATATAGGAGGTCTTTATGGAGAAACCTTTAGCACTAAAATTAGCTCCTAAAAAGTTATCGGAAGTGATAGGACAAAAGCATTTAATTGGAAGAGGGAAAATTCTTACGAATTTGGTTAAAAATAAGAAGTTATTTTCGATGATTTTATATGGAAAACCTGGTATTGGGAAGACTTCTCTTGCGAATGCCATGATTCAGGAGTTGGGATTTATCTCAAGAAGTTTAAATGCGACGATTCATTCGAAAAAAGACTTAGAAGTTGTGATTGAGGAAGCTAAAATGTATGATGGTATTGTTTTGATTATGGATGAGATTCATCGACTTAATAAGGATAAACAGGATATCTTACTTCCTCATTTAGAGTCTGGTCTTATTACTTTGATTGGAATGACTACTTCTAACCCTTATCACTCTATTAATCCTGCCATTAGAAGCAGATGTCAGTTATTTGAACTTCATGATCTATCAGAAGATGATATTTTAACAGGACTAGAGCGTGCTATTTCTAGTGAATATTTACCTGGTATACAAATTGATATAGATGCTTTAAAATATATTGCCCAAATTTCATCTTGTGATTTACGATCTGCTTATAATTTATTGGAAGTTGCTTATTATGCTTCTAGTTCCAAAAAAATTACTTCTCAGGATATTGCTTTTATTCATAATAAACCTGTTTTTTTCTCTGATAAAGATGGAGAGGGTCATTATGATGTTTTAAGTGGATTACAGAAATCTATTCGTGGAAGTGATGTTCATGCATCTCTTCACTATGCAGCAAGACTAGTTGCGGAAGAAGATTTGGATTCTTTATTTCGAAGACTTTCTGTAATTGCTTATGAAGATATCGGTCTTGCGAATCCCTCTATTGGGCCTCATTTAGAGGCTGCGATTCAAGCATCTTTACGTGTTGGTTTACCAGAAGCTAGAATTCCGATTGGAGAAATTATTATTGAGATGGCTTTATCTCCTAAGAGTAATACGGCACATGTTGCGATGGATGCTGCTTATCAAGATATTTTAGATGGAAATGTTGGAAGCGTACCAAATCCTATTAAGACCGATGCTATTGGTTATCTATACCCTCATGACTATCCAGGAGCTTTTGTTAAACAACAATATTTACCGGATAAATTAAAACATAAAAAGTATTATTCTCCAAAAGATATTGGATATGAGAAAAATTTAAAGGTAATTTATCAAAAATTAGAACAACTAAAAAAAGAATAGATTTCTATTCTTTTTCTATATTTAAAATAAAGTTTTCAATTTCTCTATGCGGATTTGTATCGGTTGTTTTTAGACGGTAGTCGATATCACTTAATTTCTTCATAATCTCTAATAATTCTTTTTCTGTATAGAGACCGATTAATTCTCTTGTTTTTTTAATTCGATAATCTGATTTTTCTTCTAGCATACTTGCAATTTCTCTATCTGATAAATTTCTTTTCGATAATAATTTTACTTGATAGATGATTCTTATTTGACTTGCTAAAAGACCGATAATACTTAATGGTTCTATATTATATTCTAATAGTTCTCTATATTTTTTTAGAGCATCTTCTTTATCTTTTAAAGCAAGACTTCTTGAGAAAGAAAAGGTTAAATCTTTGGAGTCTCCTAATTTTTTTACTACGAGTTCTTCGATATCTTTTCTTTCTATCTTTTTTTCATCCCACTTATAATTTTTTAATTTTTCACATTCCATTTTGATCTTGGTTACATCTTTTTGACAAAGTTCTTCTAATAGATTGATTTCTTCTTGTGAAATCGTAAATCCTTTTAATTGTTCTTTCATATAAGATTTTGGAGATACTTCTACTTCTATTGTCTTACATTTCTTTTTTAATTCTTTTGCTAATTTTGTTGTATGATTTAATTTTTTGGATTCTACGATTAGTAAATTTTCTGGAAGTGGGTTTTCAATATATTTATATAAATGTTCAAGGTTTTCTTTTTCTTCTTCTTGAGAAATTGCTTCTATATTTCTGATAATAACTATTTTTTTACTGGACAAGAAGTGATAGGTATCTAGATCTTCTAAGGCATTTTCTAGGGATGTTTCTTCAATATCATAGATTGATTTTTCTGCCTCTTCAAATTTTTCTTGATGGATTATCTTCTTTTCTATTTCTTCTTTGGCAGCAAAATCATCAGATTCTAGTAGATAACTAGTCATTTTCGGAAAGTTCCTTTGCGACTTCTTTTTCTAAGTCTTCTGCATTATTTTTCTCTGATGTTCCTCCTTGAGCGAATGTTGCACTTCCTCCTCCATTTCCTGATGCATAGGATGCTATTTTTTTCATAATGTATCCTGCATTGATTTTGGAATTACTCTTTGCGATAAAGTTCATGCTGCCCTCTTTTTTTTCATTGATGAAGAAGATAAATCCTTCTTTCATTTCATTGATAAGAGAGTCTGCAATACTTTTTAAAATATTATTATCTTTATTGTTTACTGTCATGATGATGGTTTCTAATCCTTGAATTGTTTTGATATGTTCTCTATAGATATCTAGGTTTTGAAGAGATGCTTGTTCTTTTAGTGAATAATATTTCTTTTCTAATTCTTTTTCTTCTTGGTGAACATATTCTAATTCATTACGATTAAAGATAATATCTTTATAGGAAGTTGGAAGATCATTATTAATATCGACTTCAAACTCTAGTTTTAGCCCACTATTTCTTGCTTCTTCTAGAATTTCTTTTGCTTTCATCAATAGTCTTATTTTATCTTCATTATATGGCTTTATTACATCGTATAAAGCTTCTTCTATTTTGTCATTTGTTGCGGCTTCTATACGATAGACATTACTTCCTTTAGATTCACAAGAGTAGATGGCAAGGCGTTTGATATCTTTTGTGTTTACGGCATGCGTTCCTCCACATAGTTCCATTGATTTTCCTATTTTTACCACTCTTACGGTTTCCCCATATTTCTCACTAAATAATGCCATCGCTCCCATTTGTTTTGCTTTTTCTAGTGGCATAATTTCTGTTGAGACAATTAAGTTTTCCTCTATCATGTTATTGGCAAAATTTTCTACTTCTAGGATTTTTTCATCTGTCATTTTACCGGAATAGGTAAAGTCAAAACGTAATCTTTCATCATCTACATAGCTTCCTGCTTGATGAATGGTGTTGGATACGACTTGTTGTAGTGCATATTGTAGAATATGAACACTTGAGTGATTACATTCAATGTGTTTTCTTCTTTCTTTATCTACTACACATTCTACTTCGTCTCCTACTGTGATTACTCCGTCTAATAATCTTACTTTATGTATATTTTGACCATTTGGTCCTTTAAAGACATCTACGACTCTTGCTTTAAAGTTTTTTCCAAGTAACATACCGGTATCGCTTACTTGTCCACCTGCTTCTGCATAAAAACAAGTTCTTTCAATAGATAGGTAGGTATCATGATCAATCGATTCTACTTGTTCCTCTTTTGTAAAGATTGCTTGAATCTTGCTTCTTAGACGATAAATGCCATAGACAAAGTCTGATTTCTCTTTAAAATCTAATAATACTTTTTTCTGAGATGCCATAGACGTCTTTGTTTTGGCATTTTTCTTTGCAAGTTCTTTTTGCATATTCATGTATTTATCAAATTCTTCTTTAGATACTTTTAATCCTTTTTCTAACAAGTATTCTTCTGTTAATTCAAATGGGAATCCATAGGTATCATATAATTTAAAAGCTTCTTCTCCACTAATCATTCCGTCATTTGAGTTTTCTGTTAATTCTTTTAGACGTCTTTCTCCTGCTTCTAGAGTTTTTAAGAATAGTTTTTCTTCTTCTAGAACCGTTGCTTCTACTTGTGCTCTTTTCTCTTTTAGATATGGGTAGGCATTTTGCATAACATCTACGACATCAGAGACTATTTTATACATAAATGGACATTCAATTCCTATATTTTTTCCAAAGCGTACACTTCTTCTTAATAATCTTCTTAGGACATATCCTCTTCCTACATTTTCAAATCCTGCTCCATCGGCAAGGGCAAAGGTGATGGCTCTTATGTGGTCAGCAATAATTTTAAATTCTTTTTGTCCAACGTAGTCAAATAAGGATAATTCTATGATGTGTTTCATGATTGGTTTAAATAAGTCTGTTTCAAAGTTAGAGTCTACATCTTGGAAAATACAGCACCATCTTTCAAGCCCTGCACCGGTATCAATATTTTTACTAGGTAACTCTTGGTAATCTTTTCTAGCAACTCCTTCTTTGGCATTAAATTGAGAAAAGACGTTATTCCATATTTCTACATATCGTTCTTGGTCGATATCTTTTTGGAACTTTTCAAATGCGGTTCCATCTGGATCAAATTTTTCTCCACGGTCAAAGAAGATTTCGGAATCTGGACCACATGGTCCTTCCCCTATTTCCCAGAAGTTTCCTGGTAGTGGTACAATATGGTCTTCTGCAAGACCTACTTCTATCCATCTTTTTTTGGCTGCTTCATCGTCTTCATATACGGTTACATATAATTTATTCTTATCAATATCAAAATGGTTTTTTGATGTTAATAACTCAAAGGCAAAGCCAATGGCTTCTTCTTTAAAATAATCTCCTACTGAGAAGTTTCCCATCATTTCAAAGAATGTTTGATGTCTCTTTGTTACTCCTACATTTTCAATATCATTTGTACGAATACATTTTTGTATGTTTACAATTCTTCTACTTTCTGGTACTTCTGTTCCATCAAAATACTTTTTTAGAGGAGTTACTCCTGCATTAATCCATAATAGACTATCATCGTTGATTGGTACAAGGGGTGCACTTTCTAATACTTTATGTCCTTTTTCGGTAAAATAACGAAACCATGTTTGTCTTATTTCGTCATGTGTCATGTACTTCATATTTTTATTCTCCTATTTCTTTTATAATTTCTTGAAGGCGGCTAATGACTTCTTCTTTACTACCGTTATTTAGAATGTAGTAGTCTGCATAGGCAATTGGGCCACCTTTATATAGATTTTCAATTTCTGATAAATCTCGATATTCAATTGCTTTTCTATCAAATGGTCTATCTGGACGAGTCGCGACTCTTTCATAACGTTTTTCTTTATCGGTTACGACACAAATTAATTTTAAGTCTTTGTATCTTTCTATTAAGTATTTATATTCATACCATGAGTATAATCCATCTAGTACGACATTATTTTTTTGAATGGCTTCTTTAATTTCTGGATCTAGGAATTTGGCATAGCATTCTGGCCCGTGGTCTTTTCTTAGTTTTTCACGAAATTCTTTTTCGGTTTTGCCATCTTCTGATCTTTTGATTCCTGCTTCTTCCATTAATTTATAAGTGATTCCACCAAAGTATAGTTTGGTCCAATTCTTTTCTTCTAAATACTCTGTTACCACACTTTTTCCTGTTCCACTCATTCCAACGATTGCGATTAATTTATTCATAGGTTCCTCCTTCTTTTTCTACGATTGTTTTTGCAGAAAACTTCAAATCTTCTTCTTTTTCATTTTTTATTATGATATCAAAACCTTGATACTCATCAATTTCTGTTTCGGTTCTATGTTTCTTTTCTTCTTCTGTTAAACCATTTTCTTGATTTTCTCTTTCTATTTTTATTACCATTACGTCTTTTGCAGATGCTTTTATACGATCAATTTCATGAATTAGTCTTGCATCTGTAATGATAAAGGTATCAAAGAAGTTTTTTAAGATTTCGATATCTTCTAGTAGTCGATTTACTAAAAAGTCTTTTTTTCCTAGTTTTTCCTGAATCCATTCAATTCCCATTTTTTGTAGGAATTCTCTAGGCTTTGTTTCTTCTTTTCCATCCCAACCAAAATAGGTTTTGGCATAAAGATATAAAGGCGTCGTTAACTGCATGATGCAAGGATGATATCCTTTTTGTTCTAACTCTTCTTTTAGATACTTTCCAAAGGTATTTTTTCCTGTTCTAGCTTTCCCACCAATTACATAGATTTTCATTTTATTCTCCTTTTATCCAAATAAAAGACCATCCTAGGAGGACGAATCTGCCCGGTACCATCCTAGTTTGGTCTTCTTTTTTATAACGGTATCCCGAGAAAACTCCAAAAGCTGCTTCTAGTAAACTTATGGTTAACTTTCACCAAACGTTAACTCTCTTCTCATAAGGATTTACTATACTCCTCTTTTTTCTTTGTTTTCTTATTTTCTATTTCTTCTTCCTCTTCTTCTGGTTCTATAATTTTTAATTTTTCATTGAAGAAGGTTGCGAATATTTTAATGCAGGCTATGACAGGTGTTGCGATAACCATACCTAATATACCAAAAAAATGTTGGAAAATCAATAGTCCTAGCATGATTGTTACAGGATGTAACTTCATCGTATGACCCATAATTAATGGTTGATAGAAATTGTTTTCCAAGATTTGGACAATGACAATGGAGATTAAAACACAGATTCCTGTAATTGGAGAAGTTGCGAATCCTACAATTACTGCAGGGATTCCTCCAATATATGGTCCAAAGTATGGAATAATATCGGTTATTGCACAGAACATGGCAAAGACTATAGGTGCTTGCATTCCAGCAATGGTTAGACCAATTGCTTGTGTTAAGAACACTAATAACATGATGATGAATACTCCTTGTACGTAGCTTCTTAGAGATGTATTGATTCGATTTAGTAATTCATCATAGTTTTCTTTCCATCTTGTTGGAATAAAACGTTTAATACTTCTATTTACTTTCTTTAAATCAAATAGTAAGTAGAATCCTACCATTAATCCTAAGGTTATATTTAATCCTCCACTTACTACACTCTTTCCAATATTTAATACATGTTTTGGAAGGTCGGATACAATACTCATTCCATAGTCTGTAATGAATTTCATAATATTTTTCTTTAATTCTGCTGTATTTACTAAGTTCTCTGTATCAAATCTTTGAATGAGTTTGATGGAGAAGTTGGTTAAATCTTCAAATAAACTTGGTGCTGCACTGACAAAGTCTTTTACTTGAGAAACTAGACTCGGTATTAGCGAATAAGAGAAAGCAATGATACATCCAATAATTAAAATATAGATTAAGATACAACCTAGAATTCTTGGAATCTTTTTCTTTTCTAATTTGGTTACTAATGGATCAAATAACCATGCGATTACAAAACCAATAAAGACTGGTGATATTACAACTAATATCTCTTTTATTATTTTTAGAATTTTCCATTCTTTTAATAAATAAGTTCCTAATAAGATAATACATACGATTGCCATAAAAAAGCCTATTTTTAAAATCTTATTTATGGTTCGAATCATACTATTGAAAGCAGGATAATCGATTGAGGTTTCTTTTTCTCTTCGAAACATTTTCTTCATCTCCTTATATTCTTCATTATATCACGTTTTTTTCTTCTGGAAAGTGAATATTTACTTTTTCTTTTTTTTGAAATTGATTATAATAGATTTGGTGAGGAATATGAAAACTATTTTAGAGGATACTTCTTCTTACTTAGAAGTAAAACATTCTAAATTTTATTGTTATTTTTATCCTTTAGAGAGTCCCTCTATTACTTCTTATCTTGATGAATTACGAAAGATGCATCCTAAAGCAGACCACTTTTGTTATGCATATTTATTTGATGATTATAAGCATTTTTCTGATGATGGAGAACCTGGGGGAACGGCTGGTATGCCTATTTTTCATGTTTTAGAAAAAGAAGGGTTGAATCATGTACTCGTTG
Source organism: uncultured Bacilli bacterium (assembly GCA_947632595.1). GTDB lineage: Bacteria > Bacillota_I > Bacilli_A > RF39 > UBA660 > UBA3789. Next base: position 14,222 of record CANRPY010000010.1, read on the forward strand.
TTGTTGTAAGATACTTTGGGGGAATTAAATTAGGAGCAGGTGGACTTGTTCGTGCTTATACAAAGGCTGTTACTAGTACTCTTCCCTCTTTAAATACCTGTTCTATGGAAAAAGGGTATCAAATTTCTCTTACGATTCCTTATGAAGAAGAGAAAAACCTTCTTTTTTTACTTGGAACTTCTACGATTCTTCATAGAGAATATGATTCTATCATTCATTATACTGTCTTAGTATCTTCTTCTGTTTATCAAAAACTTATGAAATATCAACCTATTTTACTTCAAGAATGTATGATAAAAGAACTCAATTCTTCCGTTTGAGTTCTTTTTTCTTTTCTTTCATATAACAACTTGGACATAAAGATTCATAAGTAATTTTACCTTCTCCATCGATTGCGACTTGGTTTCCGGAAAAAGTGTATTTTCCATTTACCATTCTTACGTTAAAGGTTGCTTTTTTGCCACATTTACAAATCGTTTTCATCTCTTCTATTGTATGAGCAAGTTCTAAAAGTCTTATACTTCCTTCAAATCCATTTGTATTAAAGTCTGTTCTTAGTCCATAACAAATAACGGGAATTTCTTTTTCTATCGTTATCTTTAATAGTTCGTCTACTTGTTTTCTTTTTAAAAATTGAGCTTCATCTACAAAGATACAACTAATCTCTCTTTTTTGTTTTTTTAAGAGTTTTTCTAAATCTTCGTCCTCTTTGATTAAGTGATCTACTTCTCTTTCTAGACCAATTCTTGATACTACTTTATTTCCACCTTTTGTATCGATAATTGGTTTTAATAATAATACTTCCATTCCTCTATCTTCATAGTTATGAATTGCTTGTAATAAAGCGGATGTTTTTCCACAATTCATGGCACCATAGCGAAAATATAATTTTGCCATATCCTCTACCCTCCTTGTACAATATATCACGAACGTTTAATGATTTACAAGGAGTTTTAATCGTTTTATTACTTTCTTTTCAATTCTAGAAATATAACTTTGAGAGATTCCTAATCTATCTGCTACTTCTTTTTGTGTATACTCTTCATTTCCTAATAATCCATATCGTAAAACCATAATATCTCGGTCTCTTGGTTTTAAGTTTTTAATCTCTTCCAACATCTTCTTTTTATCTTGTTCTTCTTCAATACTTTTTGAAATATATTCTTTTTCTGTTCCAATAATATCTTCTAAATGTAATTCATTTCCATCACTATCTAGTGATAGAGATTCTTCCATACTTATTTCTTGTTTTACTTTTTTATTCTTTCTTAAAAACATTAAGATTTCATTATCAATACATCTAGATATATAGGTTGCTAATTTGATATTTTTACTAGAATTAAAAGTATTAATTCCTTTTATTAATCCAATACTACCAATACTTACTAAGTCTTCTAAATCAACTCCTGTATTTTCATATTTTTTTGCTAAAAAGACAACTAATCTTAGATTATGTTCAATTAATTTTTCTTTTCCTTCTTCTTCTCCATTTTCTTTTAAATGGAGGTAGTAGTTTTCTTGTTCTTGAGACAATGGTTCTGGTAGGATATCGGTTGCTCCTACGTAAAATATATTTTCTTTTTTGGTAATTTTACAGATTATTTTTCTAATGAAACGCTTGATTTTCCTTAACACTCTTTTTATTTTTCTCATATGATTTCCTCCTCTATGGTATTTGGTAAGATACAGTTACATCCTTCTATTTGTAGTTTTTCTTTACTTCTTCCAATTAAACAACTCTTTACGACTTGTTCATTAATTTTTACTTTATCTGGTTTCATAACTTCTATGATTCCTTCTGTATTTAAGGCTTTATATGGGATATAGAAGCATTTTTCTTCTGGGAAGTCTAATTCTACTAGAATAACTGATTTGTGACTTATAGGGGATTTTATTTGGTTTCCTGTATCCATAAATCCTTCAAAAGTATATGTTTTTCTATTAATTGTGATTTCTACATGATACGTTTTTCTTTGTTTACTCTTTTCTTTTTTCCATATTCTTAGAAAGATTTTTAAAATGATTCTTGTAAAAAATAATAAGTATATTATATTTTGATAGAAACTTAATTTGATGGGAAATAAGTAGATTGTTCCCCCTATTATGATACTTAATAGATAAAAATAAAAGGTTGTCTCTATTAGATTCTTTCTTCCAAAGGATATTAGATTCATGAGAAGACTTAGAATGATTTTTATTCCTACTAATTGATAACTACTTATTTTTATGTATAAGAATATGGTTGTGATAGAACCTAGTAGACTTCCTAATAGGATTCTTTTGTTCGTTGTTTTTTTCTTTAATAATCTTTTGGTTCCATATAAGATCATGTAATCTAGTAAGAAATTTAGAAGAAAGACGGATTCTGTATAGATTTTCATTTTATCACCATGCTTATTTTAGCAAGAAAAAAACGACTATTTTGTCGTTTTATATTTTCTTTTTACGAATAAATATTTTTATGATGTATCCTAAAAAGATGGCCATGATTCCTACAAAACACCATTTTAGGATTGTACATAATAATGGAATGGAATATGTGTATTTTTCTATTAAAGCAATGACGCTTTCTGGTAGATATTTTCCAATCAAAGCTGCGACATCTCTTAGACCAATATTATTTTTAATGAATGCTAAAATTCTTAAGAATATATCAATGATTGCGATAAAGAATACAAAAGATGAGAATCTTTTGAAAAACATGATAACGATAATGACTGCAATTATTAATACGATTAAATCTATATACATATTACTACCTTCTTACTATTTTTTATACTCCTTTATTTTATCATTAAAATGAAAAAAAGGAAATAGTTTCTTTTACTCTTGTAAAAGTTTATCTCCTTCTTCTAACATTTTTTCGATATAGATTCCATATCCTTTTTTAGAATCATTTAATAATACATAATTTACAACTCCTATTACTTTATTTTCTTGAATAATGGGAGAACCACTCATTCCTTGAACAATTCCTCCTGTTTTTGAAAGTAACTCTTCATCTGTGATTTCAAATAAGATGTTTTTTACGGGATTCTCTTCTGTTTTTAGAATTGTAATTTCATAGTCATTTATCTCTGTACCTTCCACATTTAATCGTATTTTAGCTGGCCCTTTTTTAATTTCTTCTTTGTCCCCTACTTCTACTAAGTCTTCTTCTTGGTAGGTTCCTTGATACTTTCCATAGATTCCTGTTGTTTTATTTTTTTCGATGCTTCCTAAAACGTTATTTTTAAAATTGGCATGATATTCGCCAATATTTCCATCTTCACTTTTATGAATGTAGTTTAGTTCGATATCGTAAATATATCCATGACTTGTTTCAAAGAGATTTTTTGATGAGGTTTCTAAGATTTCATGACCAAGAGATGCATAAATTTTTGTTTCTGGGTCAATATAGGAAAGTGTTCCAATTCCATCTATCTCATCTTTTATATAAATTCCTGTTTGAAATTCTTTCCCTTCTTTTGTTACGACTAATTCTTTTTCTAGTGTTTTATTATCTCTTACTATTTTGATAGGATAGACTCCTTCTTTTTGAATAATTTCTTGCATATCCTTACTATTTTTGATTTCTTTTTTCTTAATTTCTATTATTCTATCTCCTTTTTGGAGCCCACTTTCTTTGGCAGGATAGGTTCCATTTACTTGATAGAAATCTACAATATAGACTCCTTTTGAATGGATTTCTATTCCGATTGGTTCTCCGCTTACAATGATTTTATTGGAGTATGCGAAGACATTTAATGGGAAGAATAGTAATAGTAGCCATAACGCAAATTTCTTCATTTTACCACCTCATTTTTAGTATTTGCAACTCTTTTGTCAATTATTCTATTCTTTACAGTTTTCTTATGAATATGTTTTGACTTTCGCCTTATTTTTCTATATATTTATTATAGAGGTGATTTGGATGCCAACAAGTCAAGATAATCGTTATATAGATGAAAAAAGATTAAGACAAGGTGCTTTTCAAGAAGGAAATGGAAATCGTGATAATGATCGAATTCTCAAAATACGATTGAGTAATTATCTACGCCGTTTAAAAAAAATTGTAGGAGCGACTGCTGTTTCTGTTGCCCTTTTGGTTGGTGCAGGGATTGGAGTTGGTTCTTATGCGGTTGATCATATTCATGATAGTTATATTGTAAGTCAATACGCAAGTGAGTTTCGTAAAGATTGTATTAATCCTGAGACACATCGTACAAATGATAATCAACACTATTTCTATGATTATTCTGATATTGCGGATTACTGTGAAGAAATGGGAGACTTTGATTTAGGAATTTATTTATTCTATAAGAATACAAATGCTTATCAAACTGGTAGAGTTCTTGATTATACACCATATGATTCTTTAGATGCTTATCTTGCTGCTCATCATTGGGATGATCCAGATGATTGGGAAAAAGATATGAATCGTAAAATTGTGTTATCTTATGAAAATAATAAAAATTTAGAAGAACTTCAGAAAATGGCTTTTGAACATCAAACGGGAAAAGATGGAGAAACGGTTATTGCAAACCCAGGGGATCTTCAACAAAATCCGGATGGTACCTATGGAGGTGGACAAAAATGAAAGAAATTGAAGTAATGACAATCAATCAACATGATTACTATATTATGAAAGAAGTACATGATAAAGGAATTTGTTATGTTTTCTTATCTGGAGTGGAAGATCCAGAAGATGTTATGATTCGAAAAAGTATGCCAGATAATCCTAATTTATTTGTACCTTTAGAAAATGAGACGGAATATCATTTGGCTACTCTACTTTTATTTAAAGAAAATTAATAAAAAAACGAGAAATCTCGTTTTTTTTAGTCTTCTTTTACTTCGAAGTCTACTACTTCTCCATTTTCTTTTACTAGTTTTGTAATGGCTTCTTCAGCATTTTTTAGTTTTTCATCACAGGATTTTGCCAAAGACATTGCTTCATTAAATTCTGTTATTGCTTCCTCTAGTGGTACTTCTCCTGTTTCTAATTTCTTTACAATTTCTTCTAGATGATCTAGAGCTTCTTCAAAGGTTAATTCTTTTTCTTTTTCTTTTTTTTCAGCCATATGTCCTCCTTATATTACTTTTGCGTCCAATGTTCCATCTTGTAATTCGATGGTTACCTGGTCGCCTGTTTTGATTTCTTTTGTACTTTTTACGACTTTCTCTTCTTTTTTTACAATAGAATATCCTCTTTTTAAAGTTAAGAGAGGAGATAGTGTTTCCAATTTTGATAGAATTTGTAAGTATCGATTACTTTTTTTATCTAATATTTTATAAGGCTCTTTTAGAATATAGGAATTTTTTAGACGAATTAATTCCTTTTCTTTTTCATTTGTCAATGCTTTTAGACTATATTTTAGTCTTTCTACGATATTATCAAAAATCATTTCTTTTGTTTGATAAATCATGATTGGATTTTTTAAAATATTTCTCTCTCTTATTTCTAGTAGTCTTCTTTTTTCTTTCTTTACTTGATTCGTAATAGCATTGATTAATCTTATCTTTAATTGATCTAAATAGTTTTTTACATCTTTTAATTGAGGAACTGCCATTTCTGCTGCTCCTGTTGGAGTGGGAGCTCTTAAATCAGCAACAAAGTCTGCTATGGTGAAGTCTACTTCATGTCCAACTGCACTTATTACTGGTATTTTACAATCATAGATGGCTCTTGCGACGATTTCTTCATTAAATGGCCATAAATCTTCGATGCTTCCTCCACCGCGCCCTACAATTAGAGTATCTAATTCAAAGGTTTCAGCAAGTTTGATTTGTTTTACGATATCTTCTTTGGCGTCTTCTCCTTGAACAAGAGAGGGAAACAAATAGATTTCTGTTAAGGGCCATCTTCTTTTAATCGTGGAGATGATATCTTTGATTGCAGCTCCTGTTGGAGCAGTAACAACTCCTATACGACTTGGGATTTTTTTAATTTTCTTTTTATGTTCTTCCCTAAATAATCCTTCTTCTGTTAGTCTTTTTTTCAATTGTTCAAAGGCTATATAGAGATTTCCTACTCCATCTTCTAGCATTTCATTTACATAGATTTGATAGGCTCCTGTCTGCTCAAATACACTGATTCTGCCTGTTACTAATACTTTCATTCCATCTTCTGGCGTAAATTTTATTTTACTTGCTTGTGATGAAAACATTATAGCACTGATTCTACTTGTCTCATCTTTTAATGTGAAATAAAAGTGTCCTCTACTATGTGCTTTAAAATTTGATATTTCTCCTTTTAAAAAGACTTCATTTAAATTGCCATCGGTATCTATTTTATACTTAATATATCTTGTTAATTGTGTAACGGTTATATATTTATCTTGCAAAAGAACACTTCCTTTACTCGTCTTTTCCTTCCTCATGATAAATTTTATCTAGGACTCCATTAATCATCTTTGTTACAGCTTCTTCACTGTATTTCTTTGATAATTCAATTGCTTCATTGATTGCTACTACGGAAGGAGTCTCTGTATCCATTAATTCATAAGTTGCTAGTTTTAGAATCGCTTGATCTACTTTGTTTAAACGGTCCATTGTCCATTCTTTTAAATATTTATTATCTAAGGCAATTATTTCTTCTTCTTTTTCTAAAATTGCTTCTAGAGTCTCTTTTACAAAGGAACTTTCGACTTCTAATTGTTCTTTCATTAAAGATTCTAAATCATAAGATATCTTACTTTCTCTTAATATTTCTATTTGATAGAGAATTTTCACGATTACTTCTCTTAATTCGCTTCTGTTTTTCATATCTATCACCTACCTCATTTTACCATATTCTTTTTTATTTGTCATTTCTAACTATTTTTATTCTTTACTTCTTTATGAATGTCATATAAGAAGCTTAACGCTTCCATTGGAGTCATTTCTAATGGGTTGATTTCTTTGATTTTTTCCTCGATTTCATTTTTCTTTGGAGTTACTTCTTGCTCTGGCAATTCAAACAAAGAAGTTTGTGTAAAGGTTTCTTTCTTGATGCTTTTCTTCTCATAAATACTTAGGATTTCATCTGCTCTTTTGATTAGACTATCTGGTAAATGGGCAAGACTTGCAACATGAATTCCATAACTTTTGTCAACGGCTCCGGGTTTTACTTTATGTAGGAAGATTAGTTTTTTATTTTCTTCCATAGCTGATACATGAACATTTTTTAAATTTTTTAAATCTTTTTCTAGAACTGTTAATTCATGATAATGGGTAGAAAATAGTGTTTTTGCTTTAATTTTATCATGAATATATTCTAATATTGCTTGGGCAAGACTCATTCCGTCATACGTTGCGGTACCTCTTCCTAATTCATCAAAGAGAATTAGACTTTTTTCGGTTGCTTCTTGGAGAGCGTAATTTGCTTCTTTCATTTCAATCATAAAAGTAGATTCTCCACTTACTAAATCATCACTTGCACCAATTCTTGTAAAGATTTTATCAAAGATTGGAAGTGTTGCTTCTTTACAAGGCACAAAACATCCCATTTGAGCCATTATAACAGTGATTGCACATTGTCTCATATATGTAGATTTTCCTGCCATATTTGGACCTGTGATTAGTAAAATATTTGTGGTGTGATCCATTACAATATCATTTGGAATATATTTTTCTTTCATGACTTGTTCTACAACAGGGTGTCTACACTCTATTAGTCTTAATGTTTTTTCTTCTGTTAGATTTGGTCTTACATACTTATTTTGATCACTTACTACGGAGAAAGATTGTAACATATCTACTTCACTTAGTATTTTTGCTGTTTTTTGAAGAGACTTTCCATATCGTTTGATGACTTCTCGAATATCCATAAATAATTTATATTCTAATGAGATGATTTTTTCTTCGGCACCTAATATAATATTTTCTTTTTCTTTTAAGACTGGAGTAATAAATCTTTCACAATTTACTAATGTCTGTTTTCTTTCGTATCCATACTCTTCTTTTATTAGACTACATTGTCCTTTGGATACTTCAATGTAGTAACCAAATACTTTATTAAATCCTACTTTTAAGTTCTTAATTCCGGTACGTTCTTTTTCTTCTTTTTCCATCTCTAGAATAAAGTCTTTAGAACCACTACTAATTTTCTTTAATTCATCTAATTCATCATTATATCCTTTTTTAATAAGGCCTCCCTCATGTAGTGTAAAGGGAGCATCTTCTTCAATTGCGCTCTCTAATAAGGAATAGACTTCTTCATAGGTTTCTATTTTTTTATCAAAATGTAATTCTTTTAAAATCTCACTAATTTTTGGTAAGACTGATACGGAGTTTTTTAATTGAATTAAGTCTTTGGCATTTAAGTTTCCATAGGTTATTCTTCCTACTAATCTCTCTAGGTCATAGACTTCGCCAAGGGCTGTTATTAAATCGTCTCTTAAGATAAATTCTGTACTTAAAAGAGATACTAAGTCATATCTTCTTTCTATTTCTTTTTTGCTTGTTAATGGGTTTAGAATGCTATATTTTAAGTATCTACTTCCCATTGCGGTTTTACATTTATCGAGTAACCATAGTAGACTATATTGTCTTTCTCTTGTCCGCATGGTCTCTGTTAATTCTAGATTTCTTTTTGTATTGGCATCAAACTCCAGATACGTAGATGATTTGATAATGGTACAAGGTTGGAGATGATGTAGATCTCCTTTTTTATTTTCTATGATATAAGATAGTAAATGTTTTAAGGTTTTTACGATTCTTACATCTTCTATATTTTTATAAATATATTGATAGTCTTTTTCTTCATATTCTTCTTTTGTTATGGTTACTAAAATATCATGAGCAGAACGAAGGGTCTCTACAATTTCTCGATCGATTTCACTATTTACAATGACTTCTTTAAAGCCATACCTGTTAATCTCTTTGATGATTTTATTACTGTCTCCTTCTACTAGTGTTGCATAAACTTCTCCTGTTGAGATATCGGCATAGCTTAGTCCAAAACAATAATTAAAGTCATAGATATTTGCGATAAAGTTATTGTCTTTAGAATCCATACTTGAGTCAATTCGTGTTCCTTTGGTTATTACTTGAATGACATCTCTTTCTACCATTCCTTTCGCTTCTTTAGGGTCTTCTAATTGTTCACAAATGGCTACTTTATATCCTCGGTCTACTAAATCATTTGCATAAGAGGCATAGGCATGATGAGGAATTCCACACATAGGAACTCTATCGTCAAGACCTGCTTGTTTTCCTGTTAATGTTAATTCTAATAGATTGGATACTAATATGGCATCATCAAAAAACATTTCATAAAAGTCTCCTAAGCGAAAGAATATGATACAATCATCATATTTGTCTTTAATCTCCATGTATTGTTGCATCATAGGGCTTAATTTTGTACGATCGACTTCACTTCTTTTCATATAACCACCTGTTTTTTATTATATCATAAAAAACTATCTTTTCTTTTGAAAAGATAGTTTCTTTTTGGAAGGTTTTTTTGTTGGGTGTTTTTCTATTTTCTTTTTTTCCGTTGTTGCGGTACTTGAATAGAACATTACAGCTTCTAATAAAAATAAAAGTAATATATTGATTGGTTTTAATATGTAGGAGAAGGATAATAAAAAGATATTTAATAGTAGAATGATTGCTACTTCTATAATTTCTCCATCTGTTATTTTTTCTTTTCTTTTCATCTTCTTATATACTTTTGCAATTCTACTTGCGAAAAAGACTACTAACCATACCATGATAAATAAGAAAATATTTCCATATTTCGTTAAAAAGTCAACATCTTCTACTACTTCCATGGAAGAAGCATCGATTCCGTACTTTTCACAAATATCTTTATAGATGGCAGAATAACCATTTATTAGGCCATAATCCCATTTTCCTTGTTGCATGTATGGAATAAAATAGTTTGCAATATAATTATCTAGAGAATCAGTACTTAGTAAATTCTCTATTTCTTCTCCTCTTTGAATTCTAATTTCTCGGTCTTCTTCCGATAATAAAATTAAGATTCCTCGGTCTGAGATATGAAAATTACTAAATAATTGTTCTGAATACTCTTCTATTTCTAAATTTTCTAGATTTTTTACGGTTACTACATAATAATCTATCTTTTTTTGTTTATATAAAAATTCTGAATAGGATATCAAATACTCTTCTGATTCTTCTGATAGGAGATCTGCTTCATCCGTTACAAAGATTTGGTCTCCTTTTTCTACAATGGCATTTGTTTGAAAAGGGATTAGGAATAATAAAGTCAGAAGTAGAATTTTTATCTTTTTCATGATATCACCTATTCTTATTTTATCATAAGAATCTTTCTTGTTTTCTTCTTCTTTTTTCTCTTTTACAATTCTTTGTCAAACAAAAAAGAAGGGTCCAATTAATATTACCCTATTAAAGGATCCCCTCATGATTACATTATATCATATTTTCCTTATTTTTTCAAGTTTTACCCCTATTCTACGTGCTTTTCTCTTATGAGTAGGGTTTGTTTTTGTAAAAAAAGAAATTCAATTTATGAATTTCTTAATTTACTAATGGTCTACCGTCTGCATCTTTATTGATGGATCCCGTAAGAATTAGAATTCCTTCAATAAATCCCCATATTGATCCAGCTCCACAGGTAATAAATGTTACAACAATTTGAGCAATTGCTTTACCAGTAAATCCTAGGTAGAAATTATGAATTCCAATTCCTCCGAAGAAAATACCTAATAATCCAGCAGCCATTTTTGATTTTCCTCCAGTTGCTGTTTGAGCTACTGTTGGTTGTGGTGCGGCTGGTTGAACTGGTGCTTGTTGTGCGTTTTGAGCAGCTCCGCAACTAGGACAGAATTGTTGATTATCATCCATTTGAGCGCCACAACTTACACAAAACTTTGCCATATCTTATCACTCCTTTATTATATTCTAGCATACTATTTCTTTTTTTGAAATCTACTTTTTTAATTTTTGTCGATTATTTTTGAAATTGTGAATTATATAGGTCTGCATAGAATCCTTTTTTCTTTAGTAATTCTTCATGAGTCCCTTGTTCTACAATGTTTCCTTCTTTCATAACTAGGATTAAATTGGCATTTTTAATGGTTGACAAACGGTGAGCAATAATGAATGAAGTTCTTCCTACGGTTAACTTATCCATTGCTTTTTGTACTAGTTCCTCTGTTCTTGTATCTACATTAGATGTTGCTTCATCAAGTATTAAGAATGGTTCATCTTCTACCATACCTCTTGCGATTGTTAAAAGCTGTTTTTGTCCAGAAGAAATAGAATCATTATCTTCTATTTTGGCATCTAAACCACCAGGTAATGTTTTAATAAAATGATCGATTCCAACCGTTTTACAAATTTCCCATAATCTTTCATCACTTACATTTTCTTTATTAAAGATTAAGTTTTCTCTTACGGTTCCTTCAAATAACCAGGTATCTTGTAATACCATAATGAATAAGTTATGGATATTATTTCTTTTTAAATCGTGAATGGATTTTCCGTCTATGACAATATCTCCATCTTTTATTTCATAAAACTTCATGAGTAAGTTTACCATCGTTGTTTTTCCAGCACCTGTTGGCCCTACGATTGCAATCTTTTCTCCAGCATGTACCTTGGCACTAAAATCATTAATGATTGTTCTATTTTCATCATATCCAAATTTTACATGGTTAAATTCAATATTTCCGACAGCATCTTTTTTCTTTAATTCTTCTTTTAGATGATCTTCATTCTTTAATTCTTCTTCATCCATAAATTCGTAGACTCTTTCGGCTGCTGCTGCAATGGATTGCATTGTTGTTAGAGATTGTGCAATACGAGATAATGGATTGGTGAATAGTCGAATATAGATCATAAAGGCAACGATTGTACCAAAGGTAGTCATGTTATTCATAACGAGTATTGCTCCCACTACACATACGGCTACATATCCAAAGTTTCCAATAAAGCCCATGATTGGTTGCATAATTCCAGATAAGAATTGACTCATACGATTGCATGTGTATAGTTTATCATTTATCTTATCAAATTCTTCTATCGCTTCTTCTTCACCATTATAAGCTTTTACAACATTATGTCCTGAGTATATTTCTTCTATATGACCATTTAGGTTTCCTAATTCTTTTTGACGTTGTACGAAGTATTTTTGACTTATTTTTAGTAAGAAGAAGGAGAATATAAATCCTAAAATGCTGGATAAGATTGCAGTTAATGCCATTATCCAGTTTGTTACAAACATCATGATAATAGAACCAATAAATAATGTGATATTGGCAACTAAAGAAGTAATATTATTACTCATATTAATTCCAATTGTATCTACATCGTTTGTTACTCTTGACAAAACATCTCCTGTTTCATGAGAGTCAAAGTATTTTAATGGTAAGATATTAATCTTTTCAGAGATATCTTTTCTTAATTTTTTTGAATAAGAACTTGCAACATAAGCCATTAATATTCCTTGAATGTATCCAAACAAAGAATTTAATAAATAGATAATTCCTAAGATGATGGCTCTTTTCTTTAATTCTTTTTGATTCATTTTTGGTTCTATGATGGATTGAATAGATTTTGGTAATTGATCTAATTCTTTTATCATTTCTTCGTTGTCTTGACCCTCTTTTACGTTTTGCATGATACTTAGAAATGCTAATTGATCTTTTCCTGAGATTTCTACTCCATCTACTTCAATTGGTGCTAAATCTTGTGATGCTGTTACCTTATAATTTTGTTCTACATTTTGGGTAATTTCTTTTGCAATTACTTCTATCTTTTTCGTATTTGGTTTAATACCATCACTTATGGCATCTGTTAAATCTGCTAATTTATTGGGTGCAATTGTTGATAATACGGCTGCAAATAAGGCTAGTATGACAGATAGAATCATTAAATAACGCCAATTATCTAATCCTTTAAAGATTCGAATCATGGAACCTTTAAAGTCTTTTGATTTTTCTGCTACATTCATTCCATGTCTAGGCATTGTTTAATTCCTCCTCACTTAATTGCGATAAGGCAATTTCTTTATAGATTTCACAGTTTTTTAATAATTCTTTATGCGTACCAATTCCTACACATTCTCCTTTGTCTAGGACAACGATTTTATCGGCATGCATAATGGTACCAATTCTTTGCGCAACAATCATTGTGGTTGCATTTTTGGTATATTTTTTTAATTCTTTTCTTAGTTTGGCATCGGTTGCATAATCAAGGGCACTGAAGGAATCATCAAAGATATAGATTTCTGGGTCTCTTGCGATAGCTCTTGCAATGGATAGTCTTTGTTTTTGACCACCACTCACATTGGTTCCTCCTCTTGCAATATGTGACTCTTCTTTTTCTGGCATCTTTTCTACGAATTCTGTTCCTTGTGCGACTTCGATTGCCTCTTTGATTTTCTTTTTCGATGGTTTTTCTTTTCCATTATCTCCGTATGCTACATTTTCTTCTATCGTTCCTGTAAACATTACTGCTGTTTGTGGAACATACCCTATCTTATTATTTAATGCTTTTATGTTATATTCTTTGACATTGACTCCATCTACTAATACTTCGCCATCGGTTACATCATATAATCTTGGAACTAGATTGATTAATGTTGATTTACCACTTCCCGTGGATCCTATAAAAGCAATGGTTTCTCCTTTTTTTACCTCAAAATTAATATTTTTTAGTAAGTATTCTTCTGAATCGGGATATTTAAAACTAACATTTTTGAAAGAAACCGTTCCTTTTTCTTCGGTTTCTCCCATAAAGTTTCCATCTTGAATCATTATTTCGCTTTCTAATACTTCGTTAATTCTTTTGGCAGATACTTGTGCTCTTGGTAATACCATAAAGATCATGGTAAGCATTAAAAAGGACATAATTACTTGTAGTCCATAACTTGAGAAGACTACCATATTACTGAATGTTGTGATTTTTTCAATCATGCCACTTTGAATAATGAGATAGGCTCCTACCGTATAGATTCCTAAATGTTGGAAGTGCATGACAAAGTTCATAATCGGATCCATTAGAGCAAATGTTTTTTGAATGGTTAAATGCGTATTTGTAATTTCTTCATTTACTTTTCCAAAACGTTCTTGCATAAAGTCTTCTGCTCCAAAGGCATGAACTACTCGAATTCCTGTTAGATTCTCTCTTGTTGCCCCATTTAATTTATCGGTTAATTTTTGAATTCTGGCAAATCTTGGACTTACTCTACTTATGATAAATAAGTTTGTTAGAACGATTATGATAACACCAGTTCCTGTTACTAGACTCAATTCTTTACTCTTTCCTAGTATTTTCATTAAAGCCCATACAGCCATAACTGGTGCTTTTACTAGCATTTGTAGTCCCATACTAATTAACATTTCAATTTGTGTTACATCGTTTGTTGTTCTTGTAATTAAACTACTCGTTGAGAATTTTTTAATTTCTGCAATACCAAAGTCTTCCACTTTCTTGAAGATTTTTCTTCTTAGGGATCTTGTAAATCTTGCAGATAACAAAGATGTTAGATATCCAACACATACTGTACAGATTAAGCTTCCTATGGCACAAATCATCATATGTGCACCAGATGTTAATATTTCTTTCATCGTACTGTCTTCTGTTTGTACTAGTACTGTAATATCACTCATATATTCTGGCATTCTTAAATCTAGGAATACGGAGAATACTACAAATCCTATTACCAGTATAATAATTCCTATGTCTTTCTTTTCAAAATTTTTAAACAGTTTAATCATTTTGTTCCTTCTTTCTTTAAGCTCTCTTTTATTTTATGACTAATCTTTATAAATTCTTCCAATTCTTCTTTGGAAATCTGTTCTAATACTTTTTGATTGATTTTTTTCATGTCTATTTCTATTTCTTCTAATACCTTTTTCCCTTCTTCTGTAATTTCTATTTTCGTTTTTCGGGCATCTATTTTAGAAGGTAGTTTTTGAATTAGTTTTTTCTTCTCCATTGATTTGATTACGGCAGAAATTGCTGCTTTCGATACATCTAGATTTTTTTGAATATCTTTTTGATAGATGGACTCTTTTTCTTCTCTTTTTAAATACTTTAGTATTCTCATTTGTAAAGGATTGGGTACGACTCCATGTTCTTTTTCTTTATTCATTTCAAAGAGATACTGGCAGATTGCTACATGTAGCTTTTTTACTTCTAATAAAATATTACTATCCAAATAACCATCTCCTAACCCTTCCTCATCATATGTCAAAATAAAATAATAGTCAAGTACTTAACTATTATTTTTTTACTCTTTACAATCTTTTAAATAAGTAATTAATTCTTCCAGACAATTTTTCGTATCTTCTACTCCTAAATTGTACATAGAAATGAGCTTTTCTTTGTCTCTTTCTATATGTTTTACTTCTATTTTCTTGGTTGGTCTAATGACAAATATTTTCTTGCGATCCTCTTTGCAATTTTGCTCTTTTATTTTGTTATACATCTTTGGTCTATTTTTTACTGCTTCTAGGAAGTTTGGATATTTTTGATAACAAATTTTAAATGGCAAAATGGATTTTTCTTTTTTGCGATATTCTTTCCTTCTTGTTTCTACAACGATAATCTTATCATATCCTTGTTTTTTCGCCCATTCTACGGGAATGCTATCGGAGATTCCTCCATCTAGGTATTCATCATTTCCTACTTTTACAATCTTGGATAAGATTGGCATGGAACCGGATGCTCTTAAATATTCCATTTCTTCTTCCTTCTCTAGGTCTTTTATTTTTTTATATTCCGGTTTTCCTGACTTTAGATTGGTTAAGACTGCATAAAAATCTATTTTAGATTTATGGAAAGTTTTAAAATCAAAAGGATCTGTTTTTCTTACTAATGTATCAAAACAAAATTCTTTATTCATAACATTTCCTGTTTTTAGATAGGAATAAAAGCCCATATACTCTTTATTTTTTAAATTGGCTAAATTATAGCGTAGGACTCTTCCTTTTTGTTTTGATAGGTAATTAATTCCAAATAATGCTCCTGCAGAGACTCCTACAACAGCATCTACTTCTATTTTGTTTTCTAGGAGAGTATCGATTACTCCGGCGGTATATATTGCTCTTAGGGCTCCTCCTTCTAAGACTAGAATTGATTTCATTTCCTACACTTCCTATTTGCAGTAGTCATTTTCCCCTTCTTTGGTTGTTAAAATGATTTCTTGATTTTCACATTTATAGAGACTTAATTTTTTATTCATCCATAAATCATTTGTTGCTCTAAAGATTTCTCCTGTTTCTTCTGCTGTTTTGCCCATATATGATAGATTTTCTATGATTTCATCAATTTCTTTTGGATTCTTTTCTAGAATTTCTTTTAACTCTGTTCCTGTTTTTTTATCCTTTTTCTTTTCTTTGATACTCGTTATACAATCTAGATAGATTTTATAATCTTTTGTTTCTACATATAAGTCTTTTGAACTCTCACAGGTTGGGTTGTCGGCAATTTCTAAGATAAAATCATATGTATCTTTTGGACGTTCTAGTACAATTTCTTCTTGTAACCATAGAATATGGTATGTAATTTTATCTGATAAATTGAATCTTTCACTTGGATTTTCTTTTACTTTTCTTTCTACTATATAAAAGATTCCTCTAAGTTTTTCTGTCTTTGTTTTTTCATTATAATTTCTTAGACAAAAAAGCGGACTATTTCCTTTTTTTAGATTGGTATAGTCATAATAGGTTGTTATTAAACCAAAGAGTAATACAATTAAAAAAATATTTCGAATGGCTTTTAAAAATTTCATATTCTACCCTCTTATTATTCTTCTTTATTATAACAAAACTATAAAAGATAAGTCAATTGACTTATCTTTCTTCTTTTTCTTCTTTTGCTTTTTCTTTCATCTTTTCATTTTGTTTTAAGATTTGCTCTTCTAAGGACTCTTTTATTGGTTCATAGATTTCTTCAATAGATGGAGTTGTTTCGTCTAATTTTTCTGAGATGATTTTTTTGATTTCTTCTTTCACATTATTTCCTCCTCTTATCAAAAAATCGACTCCTAAGAATCGATTGTTGCATATTTGGTAGCCTGTACGGAATTCGAATCCGTGAATGTTACCTTGAGAGGGTAATGTGTTAAGCCACTTCACCAACAGGCCATGTATAAAAGACTATTTCATAATACCATAATTTTTTGGATTCTTCAATAGTCTTTTTTTTCTCTATTCGTTTTCTTTTTTATAAATGTATTCTTTAAAACAATTGATTAGACTCTCCATATAAGCACAACTCATAAAGCAGATAACGGAATTTAATTCTTTTCCTAGTTTATCGATTGTTTCTTCACTAATCATTTCGCCATCTCTTAGGGAGTCTACGATTAATCTAGAGGTTACTCCTGGATAGTCATAGGCATATTCTCTATCACAATCTATTTCTGTTAAATAAGCTTTATCTGCTGTATTTAAGGCATCTACAAATTGGTCTTTAAACATTTGTGTTCTTGAATAAGTATTTGGTTTAAAGACTACTACAATTCTTTTATCTTTATATTTTTGTCTTACGGCTTCTAGGGTTGATTTAATTTCTGTTGGATGATGGGCATAATCATCAATGATTGTAGTATTTCCTACTTTAGAGATTGCAAAACGTCTCTTCGCATTTACAAAATCTTTTAAAGAATTATAGATAATTTCTTTTTCAATTCCTAATTCTTTACAGATTGCGATGGCAGCGGCTGCATTTTGAATCATATGTTTTCCATATAGGGGGATTTCAAAACTGCCATAGAATTCATGGTCAATATCTAGATCAAATCTTGAACCATCACTTTCTAATTTCATGTTTTTAATGACGATATCATTATTAAAACCAAATCCATAAAATTTTACTTTGGTTGCATAATTAATTTTTCTTACTTCATCATTATCTCCGTTTGCAACTACTAATCTTGCTGTTTGATTGGCAAAGATTTCAAAGGAATTTCTAATATCATCAATATCTTTATAACACTCTAGATGTTCTTCTTCTATGTTGGTAATAATGGAATACATAGGATGATACGCTAAAAAGTGTTTATTAAATTCATCACTTTCTACTACAAAATATTCATTATTTGGAGATACTTTTCCATCTCCTGCTCCTATGAAGTAGTTACATCCTACACTATTTTCTAAAATATGTTTGATGATAGAGGAAGTCGTTGTTTTGCCATGTGTTCCACTTACGCCAATGGATTTAAATAAACTGATAACTTCTCCCATTAATTCATTATATTTTTTTATTTTTAAACCAAGAGCTTTTACTCTCTTCATTTCAGGGTGATCTTCTTGAAATGCTACACTATATGTAACAATGGTATCTGGATCAATTGGATGAGTTTGATCATAAAAGATTTCTATTTCTCTTTCTTCTAGTCCTTTTTCGGTAAACTTATGACCCTTTTCGTCATCGTAGCCTGTTACATCATTTCCTAAGTCATATAGAATTTGTGCAAGGGTTGACATTCCTGTTCCCTTTATTCCTATACAGTAGTACTTCATGTTATCACATCCTTTTTTTCATTATAATAAAATTCAAGATATCTGTAAAGTTTCCATCTAGAACTTTACAATTTATTTTATGCTTTTACTCTTCTTCTTGACTTCTCATAGAATAAATACATCCACAATAATTTTGTCGATAGAGATGATATTTTTTGGATAATTCGATACTTCTTTGATAACCATTTTTCTTCTTAAAATCAGAATATAAGTATTTTGGTAAATAACTTTCTTCTAGATTATGTCCTATTTCATTGATCCAAGTTGCATTTTTATGAGGAGAAAGGGTTAGCGTTGTTGCATAAAGAGGGAACCCTAATTCTTCTGCTTTTTTAGCGGTTTCTTTTAAACGCAATTCATAACATTTGTAGCAGCGTTTTCCTCTTTCTGGTTCTTGTTCTAGACCTTTTGCCATTTTCTCAAACTTCTCATTTTCAAATTCCCCTTCTATTAGTTTTACTGGATATTTTGGGTTGATTTTATTTAATAAATCTCTTACTTCTTGTAAACGCTTTTCATATTCTTCTTTTTTAGAAATATTAGGATTGTAATAATAAATTGTTATTTGAAAGTAGGATGCTATTCGTTCTAGTACAGCACTACTGCAAGGAGCACAACAGGCGTGTAGAAGAAGTGGAGTTGTTTCTTCGTATTCTCTCATTTGTTTTTCCATTTCTAAATCATAGTTCAATTTCATCACCTCTTCTATTTTATCATGATTATCTATATTTGTACTCTTCTCCTTTTTCTAAGGCTATTAAAAACTTTTTGATGTCATTTCTAGATTTTAAAATAATCGTTTTATAAGAATATTTTTGCATGATCTTTTTTAAATTTTCTTTTTTCTCATTCTCAATATATCCTATCATTTTCTCAAGAGGAGCTTCTTTTTCTCCTTTTGTTTTCTTCCTTCTTTTTTTCAAATTTTTTAGACATTCTTCTTTTGATATATCTAGATAGAGAATCAGGGTTGCGGAGATGGATAAGACTTCTAAGTGAGACCTAGGCATTCCTTCTATGATCCATTCGTCTTTCTCTTTTAAGATCTTATTTAATATTTCTTGTTGTTCTTGTTTGGTTCTCTTTTCTTTCGTTTCATCATTATGAACGATTTCATCAATTTCATATCTAGGAATTTGTAATCGTTCTGCTAGCGTTTTGGATAGTGTTGTTTTGCCACTCGCAACAGGTCCTAATATTACTATTTTCATTTTCTTCTCCTACAAGAAAAAGAAGAATTATCGTTCTTCTTTTACTTTTTTTCTTTTTTCTCTTCTTGTTTTTCTAATTCTTTGTAATCTACTTTTCCGTATAGTGTTTTTGGAAGTTCTTCTCTAAATTCATAGTATTTTGGTAGAGAATAAACGGATAGCTTTTCTTTACAAATATCAATAATTTCTTTTTTGATTTTAGCAGATGGTTCGATTCCTTTTTTCAATACGATAAAGGCTTTTGGAACATGCATTTTGTATTGATGTGGAATTCCAATGACACATACTTTTTCGACATCTTTATGTTCTGCAATGGTCTCTTCAATTTGAGATGGGTAAACATTGAATCCAGATACGACAATCATTCGTTTTAATCTTTGTGTGTAGTAAACAATTCCGTTTGGAGCAATGTATCCGATATCTCCACTATGCAACCAAATAGAGCCATCTTTATGTTTTCTTAATACTTTATCGGTCTCTTCTTTATTATTTAAGTATCCCATCATTAACGTTGGACCTTGTACACAGATTTCTCCTTCTTCTCCAAGAGGAAGTGGTTCTAGTGTTTCTGGATCAAAGATTTGGTATGTGTTTCCTACCATAGGGATTCCGATGCTTCCTGGTTCATTGGTTCCTGGGAAAGTATAGCAGGTTGCGGCAACACTTTCTGTCATTCCGTATCCTTTTCCAATATTTACATGAGCCCCATGTTTATGAAGAAAATCATTGATTCTTGCTTCCATTGGAATGGTTAAGTGATCTCCTCCGGAAATAATATATTTTAACTGAGACATATCTACATTATCAAATTTTGGATTAGACATCATTCCTTCCCAAAGAGTAGGAACTCCTAAGATTACTTGTGGACGGTCATTTTTCCAAATTTTATAAAATCTATTTGCTTCATATTCTGGCATTAAAATCGTTTCTACTTTTAAACATAATGGAGTATGTACACAAACTCCTAAACCAAAACCATGGAAAATTGGTAAAATGGTTACTATTTTATCTTTTGGTCTTACATCAATAACATTTACTGCAGATTGTTGAGCAATCGCATTAAAACTATAGTTAGAAATCATAATTCCTTTTGGTGTACCTGTTGTTCCTCCACTGTGTAGAATCAAAGCTAAATCTTCTTTTTTAACATTTGCCTTATAAGAATTCGTGCTGGATAATCCTGTTGCATAAAAGTCTTTCCAAGACATATAATCGTTGTCTCCTAGACTTGGCCTTTTCATCGTAAGACTTCTTGTTAGAGTATACCCAATGGATAATCCTATAGGCATGGATTCTTTTGGAGAAACTAAGATTGTTTTATAGACTAGGGTGTTTGGAATGACATCTTTCATTTTCTCATAGTCAAAGTCTACTAAAAATAATATTCTTGATTTCGAATCTTTTAGATAGTGTTCTAACTGATCTGGACTCGATAGTGGGTGAACCATATCGGCAACGGCACCTATTTTGTTACAGGCATAAAATACATAAATTGCTTCTGGCATATTTGGCATACATATCGTTACAATATCTCCATCTTTTACACCATATTCTCTTAATGCTTTTGCATATACGTTAATATTTGCGAAAAATTCATTGTAACTGATTCGATATCCAAAGTAATTTAAGGCAATATAGTCTTTATCTTCCCCTACTTCATCCACTAAGTAATCATAGATACTTTTATTGGTAAATTTGATACTTCTTTCTTCTCTTGAATAATATTCAAGCCATGGAGCATCTTCATTTTTTTTCTTTTTAAATAATTTGGTCCATAAATCTTTTAATGGGGTCATTTCCTCATCTCCTATTTTTTCTTGCTATAATACATTGTACTATTTTCTTTTTAAAATTACAATTCTAAGTTTTCTACTCAATATCGGTTCTTGCTAGAATCTGGGCAGGACGTTTTCTCATAATACGGAATACTGGTATTAGACCTGCTAATATATGAATGCTATATACGGTTATGATACTTATGATGACGACTCCTGGACTCATTGCAATATAATCTTTTAGCATAGAAGTTTTCGATAAAATTCCTAATAGATAGGACATTAAGAGTACACCAGGAATAGATGATATGGTTGTAATTGCTAAGATTTCTCCACTAAACATACGATAAATGTCTTTTTTCTTTACTCCAATTGCACGATAAATTCCAATTTCTTTGATGCGAGATAAGAAAGAGGAACGTATCATTAAAAAGATTTCTATTAGAGATATTGCAAGAACAATTCCTGCTGCTGTTAGAGAAGTATTTACTTTATCTTCTCTTTTTTTCATATATTCTTTCTTTGAAATTTCATAGCTATCGGTTCCATGAATTTGATATTCATCCTTTAATTTTGCTAGTACTTTTTCTTTGTCTTTTGGATAAATACTGATATTAGAACTTGTTTCTATAAAGTATGTTTTTAGAGTATTGGTATTTACAAAATAAGCATCATAATACTTTTTAGAAGTATAATATCCTACTACTACCAATTTATGATCATTGATTGAGTGATTGATATTACTATTTAATTTGATACTATCCTTTTGATCATATCGTACTATCGTTTCATAATCATTTTCTGGTAATCTTCCTTCTTTGATTTCAATTTCATCTAAGAAATAATGATAGTCATTGTATTCATTTCGATTTCTCATATCATATTCATCATATAGATAATAGACTTCATCTTCTCTATTATTTCTCGTATAGTACATAACTGGTAACATTTCCTCTTTTTCTACATAGATAGATGGACTCTTCAGATTTGTTATGCCTACGATTTTCTTAGGTTCCATGACATTAAACGTTAAAACTCTATCTAACATGTCTTCTTCTGTTAATAGACCCATCATTTTTGATTGATCCGAGTTTAAGATATTTTTAATCACCATTCTATCTACTACTATTTCATTTTTGTTTTCTGGAAATTTTCCTTTTACAATATCTTCTTTTGTTATGGTCTCTAGAGATGTAATACTACCGGATATTGTCATTGTATAGTCTAGCAATTGATAGAAGTCATCTACTTGAAAAGGAATACTTACCTGAGATTTTTTTGGTAAAACATATAAAATATCTGGATCATTTTCTAATTTATGATAGAGATCTAGATTAATTTTTTTGGTCTCATATAATACATAATTTTTATTTTGTTTTATAAAATCTGTCTCATCTACTTTTATAGCTGCTTTCATGGAACTATAGGCATATACTACAAAGATACTCGATAAGAAGAATCCAAATAATAAGATTTTCTTTAAGAATGAATAGTTCCATACTTTTTCAAATCCTTCTTTCCAGAAAGTAAATAGATTAAAGATAGAAGAATATTTTAATTTCTTAGAGTCTGTTTGTAGGCGGTCTCTATCAAATTCATATCGATTTATTTCTTCTTTGGAAATATTTTTATAATGATCATCAATCATTGTAATGTTAGAGTCTTCATCTACTACTTCTATTTTTTTATGATCTTTTGATTCAATATAAATATTATTGTTTTTTACTACGATATTTAAGGATACTTCTTCATCATCATTTTTATAGATGTTTATTTTTCCAAATTCTTGTTTTTCTTTAAAGTCTTTTAAATAAATATTGCTTTGTATGGCATAATCTAGTTCTCTTTCGTTTTCATTTTCATAATCTTTTACTACTTTTCCATCTTCTATTTCGATAATTCTGGAGGCGAAGAATTCAGCAAGATTTCTTTCGTGAGTCACTAATATAACTAGTTTTTCTTTTGAAATTGCTTTGATGATATTCATGATTTCTAATGAATTTTTACTATCTAGGTTTCCGGTTGGTTCATCAGCAATGATAATATTAGGATTTTTTACGATTGCACGGGCGATACCAACTCTTTGTCTTTCTCCTCCAGATAGAGTATTGCATGGTCTTCTCTTAAAACGAAGCATGCCTACTTTTTCTAGGACATAACATACTCTTTTTTCAATTTCTTTTTTGTCTTTGATGCCGATTAATTTTAGTGAGATGGCAACATTTTCATAGACAGATTTATTTTCTATTAGCTTATAATCTTGGAAAATGTATCCTATATTCAGATTTCTTATCCGATCAATTTTTCCTTGAAAACTCGTTGTCATTTTTTGGCCATTGACATAGATTTTTCCTTTTCCCACTTTATCTAGGCCACCTATTACATTTAATAGGGTTGTTTTCCCAGATCCTGATGGTCCTAGTAGCGCAACAAGACCTTTTTCTTTGATTTCTAGAGAGGTATGGTTAATGACATGTAATCTATTCTTATGGAAGCGGTTATAATATTTATCTACATTTACTATTCGTATCATATTATTGCTCCTCTCTATAGGTTGTCATTACACTATTTTTAAATAATTTTTTAGAGTATCTTAGGGCAATTAAGATAGACATTCCTATAATGATTCCATATAAGATAACGTAATCATCCCATTTGAAATAATCATGAATCGTACTTAGAATACCAATATTCCATGAAAAGACTTGATTTGCTTTCCCTAGTCCTGCAAAAAGGAAATAACTTATATTACTCACTACTAATAATTCTAAAATTAATAGTTCTAAGCATACTCTTTTACTTGCTCCTAGCATTCTTAGAATGGAAAAATAAATATTTCTCGATTTTAAAATTATTTTAATAATAAAGTATGCAATAAAGAATAATACAAAGATAAATCCTAGAGTTACAATGATTTTTACGACACGTACTACTCCTGTTAATGGATCATGAATCAAGGTATCTCTTACTACGAGTGTTTTATAATTTTCTTTTTGTAGTTCTTTTACGGTGTTTTCCATTTTGTTAATATCTTTTACATATACACTCATTTGATATGTTCCATGATCTACTAGTGCTTTGTAGTCTTCTGGATTGATATATAAATATCCTGAATACTTCTCATCATATTGATCTTCTGTGTAACCAGGTAAATCCATAATCCAACCAATATTTTCTTTATTGTAGGTTTTTGATACCGTTAAGGTTTTTTCTTCCGTGTAATAAAGATTTTTATTGGTTATTTTGATTGGTTGCCCAATACAATTGAAGTCTTTACAAAGATAGTTATCATCTTCTGTTAAAAAGGCTGTTCCAGGATATACCCAATGATTGGTTCTAATTCCCATATATGCCATATAAGGATTGGTTTCTATTTCTGTTCCTTGCCATTCAACTGTAATTTTACCGTATTTTTCATGTGTTTTTTCTTGAACATTTTGTAAGAATTCCTCTCCAGTATACGCACGATAGATACCTATATTTTCCTCTTCTGTACTATTGATTCCTACTACAACATATTCTTTTTCTTTTATGATTTTTCCGTAGATATCATCAAATAAATATATTTTTTGATTGAGAATTTTATCATATTCTTGTATGAGAAATGATGAGGAATCTCCTTCTAGAATTATTTCGTTTTCTTCTTTTGGAAGACGGCCATAAAATTTCTTTTTCTTAAACTGTTCTTTTGAACGAACTAGGGCTGCTATCCAATACTGTTGATCTTCTGTTACTAAGGTATTGGAGGTATCTGTTGTTGCATCGTTTTCTATTAGGTAGTCTACATTATCTGTTTTTTTGATCTTCTCAATCTCTTCTTTGGTAAATGCTGATTTATCTTTTTTATTGATAATGACTCTATGATCATCTAAATCATTAAAGATATAGTTACTTCCTGATTTATTTTCTTCATATTCTGCTTTTTTAAAGAAAGAGTATTCTCCCATTACAGCAAGTACTACAAAGGAATAGACTGCCATTAAAAGAAGAAACTTTGGTATGACATTAAAGGTATTTCTAACTCCTAATCTCATTTTATCTATTAATGATATATTTTTAAAATGATAGTCCTCTGCTGTTTTATTATCTCTAATTTCTTCTCTTATTTTTTTATCTTCTAGGACTTTTCCATCATGCATCGTAATTTTTCTCGTTGCGATATCCTCTACTTGTTCGTAGTTATGTGTCACGATAATGATTAATTTGTCTTTTGAGATTTCTTTTAATAGTTTCATGACTTCTTCAGCAGACTTTTTATCAAGATTTCCTGTTGGTTCATCGGCAATGATAATAGGTACATCTTTTGCAAGAGCACGAGAGATTGCGACACGTTGTTTTTGACCACCTGATAATTTGGATACTTTTGTATTTTTATAAGGAAGCATCCCTACTCGTTCTAAAAGTTCTAATACTTTTTTCTTTCTTACTTTCTTCTTTACTCCATTTAAGGATAAGATTAAGTCAACATTTTGATAGACTGTGTAGCTATTCATTAAATTGAAGTTTTGATAAATATTTCCAATATATTTTCTACGATAGATCTCCCAGTCTTTTTCTTGGTAGTGACTGGTTTCTTTTCCTTCGACATAGAGTTCTCCTTCTTCATAGGATTCTAGTCCTGAGATTACGTTTAGAAGAGTGGATTTCCCAGAACCTGATTCTCCGGTGATTGCTACAAACTCTCCTAAATGAAATTCTAGACTTATTTTTTGAAAACCAGTAGTAATGAGTCCTTTACTATAGTAATATTTGGAAACATTTTTTAGTTCTAACATATATCTTCCTTCCTATTCTCTTTTATTATACTATTTTTCTATCTTTTCATCTATATATTCGCTTTCACATGTTAGATTTATTTTTAATTCTTTCATTGTTTTTTTGTCTGTTCCTGTTACCATGTAGGTTGCGTGAGCATCACAGTCTTTTAATTTCTTTAGATTTGCAATTGCTTTGGCGGCAATTGGATTTGTTACAGAACAGATGCTTAATGCGGTTAAGACTTCTTGAAGATTTAGACGCTCTTCTTGGCCCATTTCTTTTTTTAAATTTAAGATTGGCTCTAGAATGGTTGGGGATAATAGATGAATATCATCTGGTATTTTACTTAGAGACTTGATGGCATTTAATATGACGCTTCCACTCGCATTCATCAATGATGTTTGTTTCCCTGTTATTATTTTTTTCCCAATCTTTATGGCAATGACTGGTTTTCCATGTTCTTTCTTTTTCTTTTCTAGGGCAGGAGTAATGACATCTAGATATGTTTCATCTATTTCTAATTCATTCATTAATAATTTTATTTTCTTATAATTATCTTCATCACATAAACCCATCTTATAATTGTTATTTTCATGGTAATATCTTCTAACGATTTCTTTTTTTGCGGCTTCTTCTACGATATCATTATCGGTAATACAAAAACCTACCATATTGACTCCCATATCTGTTGGAGAAAAGTAAATCTCTTTTTCGGATACTTTATTTAGTATCTTTTTTAAGATTGGAAATGTTTCTACATCTCTATTATAATTTACGGCAATTGTCCCATATTTTTCTAAGTGAAAAGGATCAATCATATTTACATCTTTTAAGTCTGCTGTTGCTGCTTCATAGGCCAAATTCACGGGGTGTTTTAGAGGTAGATTCCAGACTGGAAATGTTTCAAATTTCGCGTATCCAGCATTTCTTCCTTGGTTGTGTTCATGATAAATCTGAGATAGGCATGTTGCTAATTTCCCTGAACCTGGACCTGGAGCATTTACTAAAATTAAAGGCTTTGTTGTTTCAATATAAGGGTTTGCTCCATATCCTTCTTCACTTACAATTGTATCTACATCCGTTGGGTATCCTTTTGTAAAAGAGTGAAGATAGGTTTTGATTCCATTTCTGTTTAACTTTTTAATAAACTTATCGACACTTACTTGATTTTTATATAGAGTAACTACCACACTATTCACTGAAAAACCCATTTTTTTAGATTGTTGAATTAGCTTTATGATTTCATTATCATACGTAATGCCATATTCTCCTCTAATCTTGTTTTTTTCTATGTCTTGCGCATTGATACAAAAGATAATTTCTAAATCGTCTTTAAGTTCTTGAAACATACTTATTTTTACATCATTCTTAAATCCCGGAAGAATTCTTGCTGCATGAGAATCATCAAATAATTTTCCTCCTACTTCCAAATATAATTTATCAAATAATTTAAATCTTTCTTTTATCTTTTGACTTTGTATTTTTACATATTTTTTGTTGTCGAATCCTACTTTCATTCTCTCACCTTCTCTATCTTCTATCATACAATATTTCTAATCTTTTTCCTATCATTATTTTTTATATTGTGTTCTTATGTTACAATATCTTTGAGGTTGATTTGTATGCTACATTTATTTCGACTTGCTAATGGGAAAAATCTTTTGGTTCGAAAAAGTAAAGTAGGAAAAATTCATGAGAATGCCATTGAGTTTGAACACTCTTATGAAGATGGTATGAAATTATATGAAGAGTATCGTAAAAAATCTATAGAAGAAGATATTTACTATTTAAAAGGTAGTAAATTTATGAAGATGTTTTTAAAGAAATTTCGAAATGTTCCCCATTTTTATCATTTTTTTATCAATCATTTTAATCGACTAGATCAAAAAGAACCTAGAATTCCTTTAGATATTGGGTTAAAAATAGAAGAACTGATTTCTACGAAAGAAGCTTTTCTTGGAATGCATCGAAGTGATTCTATTCTTGGTAAACCGGTTTTAGAAGATAAAATTTTATATGCTATTATGAGGGAGGGATTAATTGACAATGGAGCTGCTATGCAAGGAGCGTTTTCTTCTTATGTGTCTCCTAGTCAAACGGTTTCTCCTGCCAATGACCCGATTCTCGCAATTGATCTTTTAAAAACTTCTTTTCGGGGATCTAGTGGTGCAGTATTGGTCTTACTTCCTAGAAAATATATTAATGGGCAATTTGATCTATTAAGGAATGTTGATCCTAAATGTGTTTTTCAATATGATGAGAAAGGGATTTGTTATATCAAACCAGAATTTATTGTTGGATATATTCATCAAGATTCTAATGGATTCCAGTTTTACTCTAGAGAGGAAATATTAGCCAATCATCCAAAAAGAGGACTTTCATAAGTCCTCTTTTTATGCTTCTTCATAACGATACTCTAGTACAGATTCATTTCCTGCTTCATCATAAGCTACAACTTTATAGTTCCCAGTTCCAGTCCATAGTCCGTTGCTTCTTGAATACATTCCTGTTTTCTCATCATATGCGAATTTTGTGTTAGAAAAATTCCTATTGTATTCTTTGATTTGTTTTCCATCTTTGTATAGAAAGAAATTATATAAGTTACGATCTTTCGCACTAAATTTTGTACTATTGGTTAGACCGTCTACTAATCCTGTAACTCCTATTTTGGGAACAGTAAAATCATAGACAACTTCATTTACAAGAGCATTTGTTATCGTTGTTGGATATGTTGTATTTCCTTTACTATCTGTCTTCTTTGCTTTATCGATTCCGTTTCCTGCTTGATCTGTTAAATTTTTAATTTGATAGTCTACAACTTTTCCATCTTTTTCTAGAACATTATCTTTTATAAAGATACTTGCAGCATAGACATAATGTCCTGTAGTCCATCCAGCCGTTTCGTGGAATTTTGCTTCTTCTTCATTGATGACTAGCGTTGGCATTGTTGTTAATTCTTCTCCGACATCTAAAACAATAATGAATTTATCTCCTACTTTGGCAAGAGTGTTGTTACTTTTATTGTTTGTTCCTTCTACTCTAGCTTCAAGGACATTGGTTCTTACTGGGGTTGTATCATAAGTGTATTCTACGGACGCTTGATTTCCAGCTTTGTCGTAGGCTTCTACTTTGTATACGCCTTCTCCTTCCCATAAACCACAATTTCTTTTTCTCATCTTTGTTTCTTTATCTGTTGTAATATCCTCTTTATAAGTTTTTCTTATCTTTCCATTTCGATATAGAACAATCTTTTCTAGATTTAAGTCTGATGCTCCAAATCTACCATTATTGGTATAACCATCTTTTAAGTCTGATACATTTACTTTTGGTAGAGTAAAATCATAACGAATTGTGTTTGCATTTTCGTATGTTAATGTTTGTTTATCTTTTGCTTCTTTATATGTTACACCATTACCAGATTGATCTTTTAATCCTTTTACTTCATAATGAATCATTTGATTATCTTTTTCTGGAGATGCTTCTCTTATATAATAAGATGCGGCATAAACTTTATTATCATTTGTATCTTGATCTTCAAC
>CANRPY010000011.1 GCA_947632595.1 uncultured Bacilli bacterium
GGTGGGCGATATAGGACTCGAACCTATGACCCCCTGCTTGTAAGGCAGGTGCTCTAACCAACTGAGCTAATCGCCCGAATTTGACCCACCAGACCGGTTGACAGTATTAAATATACCAATTTAAACTTGATTTGTCAACAAGAATTAAGAATTTTTTACATTTTTTCGGTTTCGGAATAAGCCTCTTCTACCCACTCTGGTAATTTTTCCTTTAAAGTTTGAAAACCAGTTTTTGTCTCAATAATATGATTACTAGAAACCTTAGGATGTTCCTCCATTGCCTTAAGACTTAATTTACAATGTCCACTAGAATCAATACTTAAGATTTTAGCCTGCATGGTTTGATTCACTTTTGCATAGTCATTGACATCTTTCACAAAAGAATCAGAAATCTCAGAAATATGAATAAGTCCACAAGAATTCTCTCCAAAGGAAAGAAAAATCCCATAACTTTCCACACCAGTCACAATACCTGTAATAATATCTCCTACTTGAAAGTTGTCCATAACAATCACCATAATATATTATACACAAAACAAAGAAAAAACTCCACAAAATATGCTATAATGATTTTGGTGAGAAACATGGAAAAAGAAAAAACAATAGAAAAGATTAAAGAATTAATTGAAAAAATGAGACCATTTTTAATTAATGATGGTGGAGATATTGAATTTGTAGAATACAAAGATCATACCGTCTATATTCACTTAAGTGGTGCCTGCCAAGATTGCTCTTTAATAGATGTAACCATTAAAGAAGGAATTGAAGAAATGCTAGTAACAGAAATTCCAGAAGTAAAAGGAGTCATCAATATATAAAAAAACTCATCTTTTATAGATGAGTTTTTCTTTTATCTTCTCATTCCTCCAACAGCATCTCCTCCAAAGGAATCTTGAGGAGTTTGAACATCTCCAATCATGGAATCAATTTCTCCAATGATTTGATCATTCTTTGCTGCTGCTTCATTTTGAAGAGCAACGAAATCTCTATTCTTTCTAGTTTCTTCTTCTGCAGCTTCTGTTTGACGAACATTTTCAGCAACAGTTGCTTCAAGAGAAACAACATAGTCTGCTAACTTTTTCATACGATCTTGATAACTTGCTTGACTCATTTCAAGTTTACGTCTTGCAGCTTGTGCTTCACGTGCAGATTCTTGTGCAACACGTTGAGCATCAACGCTTCTTTGATGAGTAGCATCTCTCTTTTGAACCAAATCAAGAATTCTTGCTTTCAATGCAGCATAATCATCTAAAGTTCTTGCAGCATCATCTTTAACAGGTTCTTCTGTAACAACATGTTTAACTTCATCCCCTGTTCTATCAGGAGTAACAACAGGTACTTCACGAACAGGAGTATCGGTGACTACAGAATTTCTTTCTGTTTTCTCAATATTATGATTAGCTGGTACAAAGGCATCGCGGAAACTTGGAATAGATCCAAGATCTCCAACCACTCTTGCCTTAGTAGCCTTTTGTGGAACACTATTGGCACCATTATCAATTAAGTTACCATGTTCATCAAATCCTAATTTAATTTGAGCTTCACGAATTTCAGCATCTGTCATTGGTGTATAATTATATTTTTTACGTCTTACACGACGATTTCCATTTTCATCATAAAGTCTAGAATGAACTTGTCCTGCATCACTAGTAGATACTCTATCTTCTGGAACAACAGGACTTGCTTCTGTTGTAGCAGCATCTTGAGAAACATTTTGGAATGCTTCTTCAACAGCACTACGAATATCTTCTTTAGAAGGTTGTTGTTCATCTACACCTTGGAAAGCAGTATCTATGACATCACGAATAACGTCTCTTGAAACTCCATCGTCCTCTCTTTCTGTTGCAACTTGTGGATCATCTCCACTAGGTACATCAGTATCTCCAATTACTTCATGAACTTCATCGGTAGGAACATCTACTTGATCCATAGCAGTATCGATAACATCTCGAATAACATCGGTACCAATTGCCTCTCCCTCACCTGATTTTTCAGCAGCTTCAAAGGAAGAATTAATAGCATCTTCAATTTCTTGTCTTTCAACACCACTTTGTACAACATCAATATCAGTACCCTCTTCAACAGGAGGAGTTGTAACAGGATCTGTAACTGGAGGAACAACTACTTCTTGTTCTTCATTACTTACTACATCGGAAGAATCTGGATTATATGGAGTCTCAACTGCAGGAGTAACATCAGTCTCTTGAGAAGCCATAGCTTCTTCTACTGCTTCATCACTAAAGATTTCTTCTTTCTTATCAAGACCAATAACATAAGCACCATTAGAATGATAACGTAAATTAGAAATCATATCTTTACGTAGTTTAATGGCTCTTCTAGATACATAATCTTCAGGAACATCATCTCTAGATAAAATTAGAATCTTCTCTTCTAATTTTGCAATCTTCTCCGCAACACGAGCAACCTTCTCTTGTGCATTCTCTCCACTATATTCTCTAGTAAGAGCATTATTTCTAGCACTCTCTAGTCTTCCTTTTAAGAAAGAACTTCGAATGCTATCATAGGAAGAAGGTTTAAATTTGATAGATCTAGACGGTTCTAGAACCTCCCCATGATCAATATCAGAATATACAATATTTTCTTCTATATCTGCCATACGACAAAACCTCCCTTATGTTATTCAGATTTTGATAATTCACGTAATACGTCTTTTACTCTATTCCATTCTTCTTCATCATCAACACCTAATAACTTAGGTTCTCCAGATGAACGATCAACGTTTGATACATAAACAGTAATATTATCATTTTCATCTTTTTCATTCTTTGTATAAATGACATATTCCTTTTTAGTATCCTTGAATTCAAAAGCTAAAATAACCTCTACTTCCTCAATAGAACCATCCTCTGCAACAATAGACATCATTTTTTTTTCGATTTCTTGATTTTCCATATAATAAATCCTCCCTTTATTATTCATATAATACAATTTTATCATAAATAAAAATAAATACAATCATTTTATTGAATTTTTTTTAGTAAGAACACCTTAGCTCCATAACTACAATAATTACGAATATACTCCTCTAAATATTGAATATCATTCAATTTTTTTGCTTTTTTATTTTTAGAATCATAAAATCCTTTAAGTCGTACTTTCTCATAAGCAAAATCCCCAAATACATAATCATAATCATCAAAGTAATCCGTCATTTTCTCTGTAATCAAATCGAGATCAAAGCAATCTCCTTCATTTCTTACTAACTCATATTCTCTATTATGGATTAAGATTTTTTTCATGTTATCACTACCTCACACTTCTATTATATCATTCTATGAAAAAAACTCAAAAGAAGATTCTTTTTTAAGATAAAACTCCTCCATAATAATTAGGAATTTCTCCTTGTATTAATTCTATAGATAATACATTCTTTGTTTTAGTATCATGTTTTCTAGAACTAATAGGCATAGTAATTAAATTAGAAATCATAACATAAACATCTACTTCTAAGATAACATTATTAATACCATATTCTTTTACTTGTAATTGAAAATCAGACTGAACGGATCCTAAGTAAGATAACTTAATCGGAATAGATGGTCCTATATTTCCAAAAAGAGTGGATTTTAAAGAATTTAAATTAACTTCACATAAGTATCCATTTTGAAAGTAAGGATATTTCTTCTGATATTTATCTTGATAAGCAAAAGAGTAATGTTGAAAATCCCCATTCTCGATTGCATAAAACTCTTCTTCAATGACTTGTACTAATTCTTCTTTAAATTGATTAATAGAAAGGGTATTATAAGAGACATTTTGAATCATATCTCCTTTTCTTTGAATGGTTAAATATTCTTTTTTATCTTTTTGATTCATTTTTTCTAAAGCATAATGAATAATTTCCGAATTCATTTTATCTACTTCAGAGTCAATATAATGTTCTAAAATGGTATTTAATCGGTAATCGATAAAGACAAGAATAAGAGAAGAAAGTAT
This sequence comes from uncultured Bacilli bacterium, assembly GCA_947632595.1. Taxonomy (GTDB): domain Bacteria; phylum Bacillota_I; class Bacilli_A; order RF39; family UBA660; genus UBA3789. Next base: position 3,958 of record CANRPY010000011.1, read on the forward strand.
CATACAAAAAAGAAGGGTTAGAAAAAATAATTTTGTATTTAAGGTTCTTTTTTGACCAATATAACATCTTCTCCTATCTTTAAGATATGAGACCATTCTATTTGTACATCACTTTCTCTTGTTAAGGAAAAGAATCCTCTTCCTTGATCTAATAAGAAGGCTTCTACTTTTCCATCACGATTAATAATGGCATCCATAATGGTTCCTATATTAGCTCCTGTAGTAACATCAATTACTTTCTTGGATTGTATTTCAGAAAGTCTCATCCTACCACCTAAAAAAGAGTATGCAAAGAATTCTAATTTAATACCTTCTTAAGTTCTTTCACTGCTTTTTTCTCTAATCTAGATACTTGTGCTTGACTAATATTTAATTCTTCTGCAACTTCCATCTGTGTTTTTCCCATAACAAATCTCTCATCTAGTAAAAACTGTTCTCTCTGATCTAATTCTTGAATGGCTTCATGAATGGCTAAAGGAGAAGAAAAATCAGGATTGACTCGTTCATCTTCGATTTGATCATATAAGTAAATGGTATCTCCTCCATCATGATAAATAGGCTCATACATACTAACGGGTTCTCTCATAGAAGAAAGAGCAAGAGAAAGGTCATATAGATCGACTCCCAATTTTTGAGCAAGTTCCAAATAGGATACTCCTTCTCCCTCTTCTAAAGCACTTTCTTGAATCATTTTATTTGCTCGATAAGAAAGATCTTTTAAAGAACGACTAATTCTCATAGAATTATTATCTCGAATAAATCTTCTAATTTCTCCAAGAATCATTGGTACTGCATACGTAGAAAAAGCAACATCATAACTCAAATCAAAATGATCAATTGCTTTAATAAGTCCAACACACCCTACTTGAAATAAATCATCCATATTCTGTGCTTTATAATAAAATCTTTTTAATACGGACAAAACTAATTTTAAATTTCCCTCTATCAAGATATCTCTTGCACAAGGATCTTTATCCATTACAGAAAACAATTTTCTCATCTCTTCTGATGACAAAGAACCTAACTCTCCTGTATTACATCCACTAATTTCTACTTTATAATTTCCCATAATTCACCTCAAAAAAATTATGGAAAAAGAAAATCAAAATGATACAAAAAAAGAAGAATTTTTTAAGATTCTTCTACTTTCTCTAAAAAATCTGCCCCTTTATGGGGTTCTTCAAATAACAATCCTTCATAATTTTGTTGTCTCAAAGCTTCATACAAAACAATCGCAACACTATTAGATACATTTAAAGCTCTAACTTTATCCGTCATAGGAATTCTCATACAATGTTCTAAATCTTTTTGTAAAATGGATTTAGGAATTCCTGTAGATTCTTTTCCAAAGATAAAATAAAGATTTTTACTCGTATCATGATAATCAAAACTAGTATGTGGTTTATGACCATATCTAGTAAAGTAATAATATTCTCCAGGATTTTTCTCTTGAAAATCTTGAAAATTCTCATAGACTTCATAGTCTAACTGATCGATATAATTGACACCACTTCTTTTTAAATGAGCATCATCAACTTGAAACCCCAAAGGTTTAATTAAATGAAGTTTAGTCCCTGTCGCAACACAAGTTCTCATAATATTCCCAGTATTTTGTGGAATTTCTGGTTCAAATAAAACAATATGATTCATAACTTCCTCCAATCAAAAAGAAGATTACTCTTCTTCTATCGTCTCTTCAATATCTTCTTCCTCTTCTTCTATAGAATTTAATTCTAAGAATTGTTCTACACTAGAAAGAGTAAGTTCTTTTTTCTTTGTACCTTGTAAAATAGAAGTAACTCTTCCATCTTCAAATACAACAAATGCTGGATAATGAACATCTAAGGAATTTTTATATGGATATTTATCATTAAATTCTTTTACAAATTCTTCTTGATCAATCCCCGTTAAATTTAAATAAACAACTTGTTCATCAATTCCATTTTTCGCAATATATTTTTTAAAGTCTTTTTCAAAGTTTCGACAACTATCTTCATTTGCTGTACACAAATAAGTAATCACATTAGAGTTATCTACAATATAGTGTTCTAAATCATCTTTCGTAATTTCTAATAAACTTCCTCGTATAACAGGAATTTCTTTTTGATATTCTTGATAAACTTGATAACATTTACAGAAATATAGAGTTAATGCAATACAACCCACAAACAGAATTGCTAATAAGAAATAGTTTCTAACATAATTCTTTCCTTTCTCATTTAATTCTTTTTTCATTATCTTTTTCACTTATATCACATCCATAATATATTTTAGCATATTTTAATAGGTTTTTATATAGATTTTTTCTCTTCCTGATAACGTTTGACAACCTCTAGTATCTCTTCTGGTTTCTCAAATGTAAAGTCAAAGAATGCACAACAAGAATCAAAAAGAGAATGAATATCTGTAACCTCATGATTATATATATGCAAAACTCTTCCATCATAAAACACAGGAAAACATCTTTTTTTAGAATCCATAAGTTGATACTGTAAGTTACCCTCTTCAATTCCAAGAATATTGCTTAAGATAAGCATATTGAGAACTCTACCATAAGTAAATATTTCAAAGGAAGCATCCCCAAATTTTTCTCGGTACAAAGTAAGATATTCCAAGATTTCATGAGAATTTAATTCTACAGATAAAGGAATATTCAAATATCCCATTTTTTGTAAATAGTATCCTGTATAAATATTCGTAACATTTAATCCATAACTTCCATAACAAGAAAAAGAAGATTGGGTATCAGATACTCTATTTCGCTCTTGTAATTGTTCTTTTAAAGAGTAAGAAGAGTGACCTACATCATAAATAATATTAGGATATTCTTTATATTTTTGATAAAGAGAAAGATCAGGAACATAAATTCTTTCAAAAGATAACCCAAGACAACATTTTAGTTGCTCTTCCTTCATGACTCTGCAACTAAAAGTTGTCGGATAAGAACCAGTACTTTTAGAAAAAGAGACTTCTTTCTCTACAAAAATAATTTTATTTTTTTCCCTTTCTTTTTCTAAATAAGAAACTGCTTCTCTTCTTAAATCATTCAAAACAGTCATAGGAAAGAAAACAGAAGAATCCATCTGAACAGAAAAATCCTTTAGTGTAAAAGGAGTATTTCCAAGTTTTGCTAATTTTTGAGAAAGAACTTCTTCTGTAATAGGAGAAGACTTTGCTTTCTCAACAACTCCTCCTAAAACAGTATGAGTAATCTCTCCATCTGAAATAGTAAGAGAAAGCTCCTCATTTTCCTTCGCAAGAACAGAAAAAGAAATAGGTACTTTATAAAGACTTTCTTTTAAGAGAACTTCCTTTTCTAAAGAAGAATCCTGTGTCTTAGAAAGAAGATCATCTTCCCGTAATCCAACTTTATTATCAACAGAACAAACCCCCGTACTAGAAGAACAAAGTCTATCTTTCTCATCATACAAATAATTAACAATCATACCCTTATTTTGATGAACAAAACGAATAGCATCATTCTGTCTAAGAATTTGTCCAGGGTCCAAATGGATTTCAATCTTCCCACCACGGCAAATTGCTTTTCCAATTCGTAAACCAAGATGGTTACAAGATTCTCTCGAGATAAGTTCTCCCCCACTTGCTCCAAATAAGTGACCCCTAGTAAATTCACGATTGAAAATTGTTTTTAAAGCATCCATCCAAGAAGAATAATCAATCTCTTCTCCATCGATTAATTTTCGATAAAATTGTGTAATAAACCCTACATACAAAGCTCCTTTCATTCGACCTTCTATTTTTAAACTAGAAAGATTACTCTTTAAGAGTCTATCGATAAAAGAACTTGTATTTAATTCCTTCATACTAAGGAGATAGCATTCTTTTTGAATCTCTTTTCCCTCTTTTAAAAGAGAATAAGGTAGTCGACAACTTCCCGCACATTCTCCACGATTTCCACTTCTTCCCCCAAGCATACTACTCATCAAACAACAACCAGAGTAAGATACACATAAAGCTCCATGAATAAAGACTTCTTTTTCAATTGGAACATCAATTGCATCAATCTCATCAATAGAAAGTTCTCTAGAAAAAACAACTCTTTTAACCCCTAATTCATAATACATCTTACAAGTCTCATAAGAAGAAATATTAGCTTGAGTAGATGCATGAATCTCTAAATTAGGAAACATCTCTCGTAAAAGACAAATCATTCCAAAGTCTTGTACAATAAGAGCATCCACTCCATTTTTATGTAAGAAACGAGCTTGTTCTAAAAAGTGATCTACTTCTTGGTTTTTAACAAGAGTATTCATGGTTACATAAATCTTAACTCCATATAAATGACAAAAAGAAATGGCCTCTAGTATTTCATCATTTGTAAAGTTAGTTGCAAATTTTCTAGCTCCAAAATTTTTACAAGCTAAATAAACTGCATCTGCTCCATGAAAAACAGCTTGTCTTAAACAATCCATATTCCCCGCTGGTACCAATAATTCACAACTCATAAACTCAACTCCCAAGTTAGTCATATTATATCACAAAACAAAGAAAAAAACTCCATCATACGATGAAGTTATCCTACATTTTCAACCGGGATCATTTATTAGTCGCACCACCTGGAAGCGAAAAACATTGTCGCCTGGAATCATTTATAATCCGCACCATCCAGAAGCGAAAAACATTTTCACACTTTTTCAAGTGCAATATAAATATACTATATTTTTATGAAAATGTCAAATATAGCATACACTATATATTATATTCAAATTTCAAATAAAAATTATGATGTATGAAAAAACCTAGTCAAACTAGGTCTTCCTTTTAATAGTTTTCTGCTCTTAATTCAAAATAACTTTGTGGATGAGCACATACTGGACAAACTGCTGGAGCATTCTTTCCAACAACGATATGTCCACAGTTTCTACATACCCAAATAGCATCTCCATCTCTTGAGAATACTACTTTATCTTCAATATTCTTTAATAATTTACGATATCTTTCTTCATGATGTTTTTCAATTTCTCCTACTGCTCTAAATTTAGCAGCAATAGCAGTAAATCCTTCTTCTTCTGCCACTTTTGCAAATCCATCATACATATCAGTCCATTCATAATTTTCACCTTCAGCAGCTGCAGCTAAATTATCAACAGTAGAAGGAACATCTCCACCATTTAACTCTTTAAACCACATTTTAGCATGTTCTTTTTCATTATTTGCAGTCTCTTCAAAGATAGCTGCAATTTGTTCATACCCTTCTTTTTTAGCTTTAGATGCGAAATAAGTATATTTATTTCTTGCTTGTGACTCTCCTGCAAAAGCAGTCATTAAATTTTGTTCAGTTTTACTTCCTTTTAACTCCATAACAATACCTCTTTCCTTAATGAATTTACAAATTTATTATAGCATTCTAAACCAAGAAATACAAGATTCACTCAAAAAAAAGAATCGAATAAAATACACTAGGTGATCGTATGAAACAAAAACATAAACTTTTCTGTAGATGCTCTACTTGTAAACAAAAAAGAAGGAATAATATTCTCTATTTATCCCTCATTTTAATAACCATCGTCATTATTTTTTATCAATTGCTTCTCCTTGTATTTGTAACAACAAAGTTTAATGTTTTCTTACTTCTCTTAGAACACTTTCTCTTCTCTTTTCTCGTCTTTTTTATATTCTTCTAATAAGTAGTCTCTACTCTTTTGAACATATAGTAAAAAGTCTCTTACATTCTCTATATTCTCTCCATCTACATCAAATTGAAGTCCAATAAGAGCATTCCATAAAAAGAGATCATCCTCCTTCATAGAAAACTCTTTTTGAAAACGAGAAAAATCATGAAAAATCATCTCTTCTCGGTAATGAAGTTGATAATAATTCGCAAGTTCAAAAACATAATAATCTTCTCTACTAGAAGAAAAATCCAGTAAATACCCAGAATAAAAATTAGAAGAATCAATCTTTCGTACTGTTAGAACTTCTTGATAAGAATCGAAAGAATTCTGATACCAACGATTAAGAAAATATTCTCCCAAAGAAAGCATTTGATACACATCACTCATTTTTAAAAGAAGATGATAATACCCTTCTCTTGGATAATACATCTCTTCTATTCTATCTTGTAAAAAAGAAAAGTTTTGTTGTGCTCTCCGGTAATCTCTTTGTAGTCTAGAATAAATTCGCTCTTTTTTTACAGGATCCCAAAAAACTTCTACACTGCTTTTTTGATAAAGATCCATTAATGTAAAAAGATTGGATTTTGAATGCCCTTCTCCTAATAAAAAAAGAGAAAAAGAATCCTGAAAAGAATTAACAATTTTATGATAATAAGAAAAAGAAATCCTATCTAAATAAGAATACACATCACTTCTAGCCCCGACATCTAAATACAAATAATCTTTTTGATTACTAGTAAGATAAAGAGTATCTCCATCCCATTTTACTTGTTGAATAGAAGAAAGAAGAAAATAGACTTCTTTAGGAATCTTTTTCATTGGTAATCGGAATAATAATCTTAGAACCCATCGTTATATTTTTAAGATCATTATATTTTTGAACTTCTTCTACCGTAGTTTGATACTTCTCTAAAATAGAATTAATCGTCTCATTTTCTCTTACCAAATAAACAATAAAAGTACCATAAGATTCACTAGTAGAAGAAAAATGGAAAAAAGAGGAATCTTCTACAACTTCTTCTAATTCTTCTTTTGGAGTTTCTTCTTCTCTCTCCATTTTTTCTTCTTCTTTTTTCTCTTCCTCTTCTGGAGTAGAAATAGGAATAGCTACACTATCTTCTATATGAGGAAGTTCCACTTCTTTTTCAAAAACAGGATCTCCATCGCATTCTCTTTCTTCAACAACTTCATCTGCCATCACAGAAATTTCAATATGACAAAGTAAGCTATTTCCTTCTACAATATCATAATAAAAATCTGTAATATCAATCTTTCCACTAAGAGGATCTACTTTTTCTGTCAAAGAAATCTGAACAGGAATATCATAATGAAAATTCTCCTCGATTCGAGAAGCCACTGTCGTTTTATATTTTCCAGAAAGAACAAAAGAACCTTCTATATTTTCTCCATCTACAAATGCTAAATCATTTTCTAAAGAGATAGCACATATTTCTCCAATCATACTAGAAAATTCAATTTTCTTTTTGATATCTATTTTTTTCTTCATATAAGCCTCCTAAGAAACCATATGAAAAAAGAAGAAAAACTATTCTTCTTTTTTAGGAATATTTTGAACGTTTTGCAGTAATCTCTTAATATATTTTTTCTTAGAAGTAAAAGGTCTAGTTTTCTCTCCTACTCGGTTAATTACTTCCATTGCTCTTTTTTGAATATCGAGATCTCGAAAGAAATCTGGACATGCTTTTATTAAAAAATTAAGAGACATAATAGGATAATCTGGATCTTGAAGAGAATCTAAATTATTATCTTTTAAAGCATGAAATAAAACAGCATCATAACCCATAGATGCTAAAAAACTATTAGAATCATGAAAAGAAATTTCTCGAATCATTTCTTGTGTAGCCATATAAAAACCTTTTACAATAGATTGCTCCATTGGATTCATAGTCTTAACATGATTCAAGTAACCAATAATCTCATTAACACAATCATAAACTTCTTTTTCTGAAAAATGAAAGCGATGAATTTCAATCGTATCATAAATTTTATCTAAGAAATCTGGTGAAAAAAGTAAGATAGGAGAATCATGTTGAATGAGACTAATAACAGAGTTAAGGAAAATAAGATAATCACCCTTATCTTGATAAATCTCTCTTAATTGTTTGGAATCCAACATAATTAACTGATTTCTTAATGTTAATTCATTAGCAAATTCTAAATATGCATCACTCATAGCAACCACCTACGCAAATAAATTTTGATAAATATCCATATATTGTTCTACCATCACAAATTGAATATCTTTTTTTATTTCTTCTGGAATATCATCTAAGTCTTTTTCATTCTCTCTAGGAATAAATACTTTTTTAATATTTGCTCGATGAGCTCCTATTACTTTTTCTTTTAATCCACCAATTCCAAGTACTCTTCCTCTTAAGGTAATCTCACCAGTCATCGCAACACTTTTATCTACAGCTACTTTTTTAAATAAACTAATAAGGGTTGTTGTCATAGTAACTCCTGCAGAAGGACCATCTTTATTAACAGCTCCTTCTGGTACATGAACATGAATATCATTCTTTTCAAATAGTTCACTATCAATCCCAAATGAGTCTCCATTTGCTTTAATATAATCTAAAGCAATATGACAAGATTCTTGCATAACATCCCCTAGAGAACCTGTTAAGATTAAATCCCCTTTTCCTTTAAATAAAGTAGCTTCTATTGGTAAAATATCTCCTCCAAAAACAGTATACGCCATTCCATTAACAACCCCTATTTCATGGACATCATCATTTTCCATAAAATAATATTTTTTCTTTCCTAAGAACTCTTCGATAACAGAATCTGTAATATGATAAAACATAACATCTTGATTTAATAATATATTTTTAACAATCTTTCTAAAAAGAGTAGCAATCATTCTTTCTAATTCACGAACTCCTGCTTCTTTTGTATAATTACGAATAAGCGTCATAATAGCATCATCATCAAATTGTACTTGCAAAGGAGTAAGTCCATGTTCATCCATTTCTTTTGGAATTAAATGCTTCTTTGCAATATCTAATTTCTCATATTCTGTATAACTAGAAATCGTAATAATCTCTAATCGATCTCGTAATTCATATGGAATTTGTTCTACATAATTAGCCGTTGCAATAAACATAACTTGAGAAAGATCAAAGTCTTCTTCAATATAATGATCAGAAAATTTATTATTTTGTTCTGGATCCAATACTTCTAGTAAACTACTTGCAGGATCTCCTTTAATATCTTTTGTCATTTTATCAATTTCATCAATGATAAAGACTGGATTCGTAGTACCTGCTTTTCGAATCCCTTGAATAATTCTTCCTGGATTGGCTCCAATATACGTTCTTCTATGTCCTACAATCTCTGCTTCATCATTAATTCCACCAACACTAATTTTAGCAGCTTTACGATTTAGACTCTTTGCAATACTCAAAGCAAGAGAAGTTTTACCAACTCCAGGAGGTCCTACCAAACATAAAATAGGACTTCGTAAATTATTTGTATTTTGCTTTACCGCTAAATACTCTAAAATACGATCCTTTACTTCTTCTAAGGCATAATGAGAAGAATCTAAAATACTCTTTACTTTTACCAAATCATTGGTATCTTTTGTATAATGATTCCAAGGTAAATTAATCATCCAATCTAAATATTCTCGAATCATTCCTAGTTCAGGAGAATTACTATTTAAACTATCATAACGATCTAATTCTCTTTTAATTTTCTCTTTAATCTTAGCACTACATTTTAACTTAGAAACTTTCTTACGAATTCTCTCTACATCTGTCTCTTTATTATTTCCTTCTCCTAATTCTTGTTGCATCAATTTAATTTTTTCTCTTAAGAAATATTCTTTTTGGGAAGCATCTAATTCTTTTTCGACTTCATTTTCAATTCTCTGTTCTAATTCTACAAACTTTAAATCTCGATTCATATCTTCCATTAAATACTTTGCTCGAACAACAGGATCTATAGTAGTAATATATCTTTTCTTAGCTTCATATTGAATCGGTAAAAAACTAACAATCAAATCACATAATTCACTTAAAGACTCTATTCCATTTAATTGTCCCATAATGGCATTTCCCATATAAGGTACTTTCGCAACATAATTTTCAAGAGACTTCATTAAAATAGAAAAATAACTTTTCGCTTCTTCACTCTCTTCAATCACAACTTCTTGATACTCTGCTTTAAAATAATAACCATCTTCTACAATAGAAGACAATAAAACACGATCTAGTCCCTCTATTACAATTCTAGTCTTCCCATTAGGAACATTCATTTTTAATTTTAACCGACCTAAAATACCATATTTAGGAAAAGAAGTTAAAGTAACTTCTCCATCATCAATAGGATTTACAATAATCATTAAATTATCATCAATTTGATCAACAATATCAACCATTTGTTTATCATAATTATTATCATATTCAATTCTTACTTCGTTATTTGGAAAGATGACCATATCATTAATAATGAGTACTAATAACTTTTTCATAAGATTGTTCACCTCCAAATGTCAAATACTGCTTTCTATTATATATAGATTTAATTTTTTTTCAAGGAAATAACTCCTTTTTTTACTTTTTTTTAACAACCATTTTTCCTATAAATTTTTTTTATAAAGAAAAAAAGTAACCAACGGTTACTTTTGGAATTTTTAAGAATTAAGTTCTTTTAATAAGTCAACAATTTTACGTACTTCTAAGTCATATTTTACGAATTCTCTACCACCAAATTGTTGTAAGAAATCTTCTTTTGACATTTGATATTTTTGAGATAATTCTTCTACTTCTTTATCGACTTCTTCTTCGCTTACTTCTACTTTTTCTAGATTTTTAACTTCTTCAAGCATCAAACGATATAAAACATTTTTAAATGCTTCTTTTTCCATTTGATCTCTTAAGTCTTTTTCACTAGATCCTGTAAATTGATAATAAACTTCTAAAGAGATTCCTTGCATTCTCATTTGTTCTTCAAAGCGTCCCATTAAACGATCAATTTCTTCTTGAACCATTTCTTCTGGAATATCGACTTCTACGTTTTTACCAACAGCTTCTAATAAATCATCTACATATTTATTTTCTACTTCTAATTCTTTTTGTGCAGATAAAGAAGATTTAACATGTTCTTTTAAGCTCTCTTCGCTCTTTACTCCTTCAATTCCTAAATCATCAAAGAAGTCTTCATTCATTTCAGGAATCTTCTTTTCTTTAATTTCATGAACTTTTACTTTAAAGATAACATCTGCTCCTGCTAAATCTTTTGCTCCATAGTCTTTTGGGAAAGTTAAAGCAATATCTTTTTCTTCTCCAACTTTCATACCAATTACTTGCTCTTCAAATCCAGGAATAAAAGTATGAGAACCAATCTCTAAAGAATAATTTTCTCCTTTTCCTCCATCAAAAGCAACGCCATCTCTAAATCCTTCAAAGTCGATAACAGCAACGTCACCATCTTCTACTTTTCCATCTTTACTAACAAGTTCTGTATAACGTTCTAATAAATGATGAATTTCATGATCAATTTCTTCATCACTAACAGTAACAGGATCTGGTTTTACTCCTAATCCTTTATATTTTTTAACAGTAACTTGAGGTTTTGTCGTAATTTTAAAGACAAAGACAACTCCATCACTAGAAACATCTTTTAAATCAACAGAAGGTTGAACAACTGGTTCTAATTGAGATTGTTCGATTGCCTTCTCATAAGCAGATGATACTAAAGCATCACAAGCATCCATATATAAAGATTCTTTTCCAAATCTTTTTTCATAGATATTTCTTGGTACTTTTCCTTTACGAAATCCATCTACTTTAACCGTTTTTTGTCTCTTTAAAAAAACTTCGTTAAGAGCATCTTCCCATTCTTTTCCTTCAATTTTTACTTCTACTTCATGTTTATTTTGATGTTTTTCTTCTTTTGTTTCTTCTACTTCTTGTTTTTCTTCTTTTTTTACATTTTTAGCCATAGTATTTTCCTCCAACGTCTTATATTATACAGTATATTTTTTTTGAAAACAACATTTATTGATGAGTTTTACGAGGTGGGAGATTCCCATCTCTTTTTTTCTTTTGGAAAAGAACGCCTCTATCAAGAGGTGGTAAATCTTTTCTTCTCTCATAAGAATCAAAAAAATGATGAATCAGTTCAGAATATTTCTCTCCCTTAGAAAACAGATTCACAACATCTTCTCCTGTAATTTCATTGATATAAGCTGGATTATCTAAAAAAGAATCCACATCTTTTAAAGAAGCAAGTTCATATACTCTTCCTTCATTCAAAACAAGAATCATATACCTAGGATATTGTCTTTCTTCAAATTCTTGATTAAGTGCTACCTCAAGAGAAATACGTTCTTTCATTTTACTAGGATTTGCTTGGGAAACAAGGTACGAAATAGAACGTTCTTTTTCAAATAATTCAGAATCGACAACTTGTAAATGTTCTCTTAGAGAAACTCCATCAAATCCAATATCTTGACTCATAACAGGAACATAAAAATAATGGTTCATATTTTTTCCCCCTTTCAATTTTAAATGAACTGTCCCTATTCTATCATAAAAAGAGGGATTTCTAAACAAAAACAACAAAACTTTACACAAAAAAACTTCCCATAGGAAGTTATTTTTCATTTTGTTTTAAAATAAATCGGTAAGAATCTCTCATCATATCTTCTAGTCCTAATTCTGCTTTCCAACCAAGTTCTTGAAGAGCTAGGGAAGGATCTGCATAACAACTAGCAATATCTCCCGGTCTTCTATCAACAATCTTATAAGGTACTTTTACGCCATTAACTTTCTCAAAGTTATGAACCAAATCCAAGACACTATATCCGCATCCTGTTCCAAGATTATAGACGAAAACACCATCTTCCCCTAAAGCTTTCTTAAGAGCACATAAATGTCCTTTTGCCAAATCCACAACGTGAATATAATCACGAACTCCCGTTCCATCTGGTGTATCATAATCATCTCCAAAGACACTTAAAATCTCAAGTTCTCCAGATGCAACACGAACAATATAAGGCATCAAGTTATTAGGAATACCATTTGGTTTTTCTCCAAGATATCCAGATGGATGAGCACCAATTGGATTAAAATAGCGTAAGATAACAGGCGTAAATTTAGGATTAGAAACATGAATGTCTTTTAAAATCTGTTCAATCATAAACTTAGAAGTACCATAAGGATTAGTAGTACCCCCTACCTTACACTTTTCAGTAAGTGGTAATACCTCTGGATCTCCATAAACAGTAGCAGAAGAAGAAAAGATAAACTTATAACAACCATACTCTAACATTTTTTGACACAAATGAAGAGTAGAAAGTAAATTATTCTCATAATACAGGATTGGCTTTTGAACAGACTCTCCTACTGCTTTATAACCAGCAAAATGTAAAACAGCCTGAATCGAATGCTTTTGAAAAATCATATCCAAAGCATCTAAATCACATACATTTTTTTGATAAAAAACAAAATCCTTTCCTGTAATTTCCTTAATCTTATCAACAACATCAATACTAGAATTCGATAAATCATCAATAACAACAACTTGATATCCATCTTCTAGTAATTCTACAACAGTATGGCTTCCAATAAAACCTAATCCACCAGTAACAAGTACTTCCATCTAAAAACCTCCAAACATTTCATGATAAACATGAACAACTTGTATCATTTCTCTTCCAATATTTTCATCTATCATACCATCATCCATACTTTTATTCAAGAAGTTCTCAAGATCCGCAAACACTACATAAAACAAATTAAAGTCTGTCGCAAGTTCCAATTCATCATAATGCGTCTCTTGAAAATTAGGCATCTTATCTGTAAAGAAACGATAGTAATAAATACAATTTAGAACTCTTTTTCCAGTACCAAAATAATTATTATCATAAGTCTTAATACAAAGAAAAGGAGTTTCTTGAATTTCAACGTCAATTCCCGTCTCTTCTTTTACTTCACGTAAGATACACTCATCCATTCCCTCTCCTTCATCTAAATGTCCTCCTGGGAACTGATAAGTATTATTGTTATGCGCAAGTAAGATTTTTCCCTTAGAATTAATAAGCAATCCTTTAACACGAATAACCTTACTTTCCATATCTTCATCCGTCAAATGATGATCATTAAAAACGATTTCTTTCATACTTTTACCTCTTATAAATGTCTCTCCCAGTATTCTGTAACACCAGGACTTACTGTATTTAGTGCAGAATCAATGGCATTGGCCATATTTTGAGCTTTGGTCCAAACATGTTGTCCATGATTTAAACAGGCAGGTTTCGAACCACTCATCATATATTCAAAAGTAGATGCTCGATCCTCATCTGCAGAAGATTGAGCATAGTCATTTACAAAATAAGCACTTGCAGATCCTGTACGACTATAAGATTGATCTCTTAGTAAAGATCCATAAGAAAATCCCGGAGGATTATAACTATCCCACGAATGAAAATAAATGCCTTTTTTAAACATATACCGTTCAATATAGTGATACGATTCATGATAAAAAGTCTCCTCAAAAGGATAAACAATCGCAACCGAAATCGTTGCACTAGAATAATTAGAATCCGTTACTCCTGTTACTCCATATTCTGAAAAACTATTAACCAAATAAAGAGTTAAAGGAATTCCTCCATTTTTAATTTCTCGGAAAAATCCATTAGGATACAAGGATAAAGCAGCATTTAACTTATTTAAAGTAGTTTGAATAGATCCATCATCCGTAATAGGATTGGTACGAAGTCCACCAACAGAATACCCATTGGTCTCACTACCATAACGTATCGTGATTCCATAATTATTTTGAATAGTATTTCGTAAATTGTTATTCGTCTCAGATAAGGATGGTCCTGCTGGTGTAGTAGGAGTTGTTGATCCACTACCTCCACCACTGGAACTACCACCAGATCCTCCACTACTGCTAGATCCTCCACCGCTACTTCCACTACTACCACTGCTTCCTCCAGAAGAACCGGTGTTGCCACTACTAGAACCCCCACTACTAGCGTGAGCTCCACTTCCAACGCCACTACCAGATCCTCCACTACTGCTACCACTTCCACTATTTCCACTACTAGCTTCACTAGGAGGCCTTACCCCACTAGAACCCGCAGAAGGCTTAGAAGAAAATCCACCACTGGACCATCCTCCAGAAGAACTAGAGGGTTTATTAGAAGAAATTGGTCCTAAAAAAGAATCAGGATCTTCATCTCCTGGTTCTGGATCAACATCATCATTCAACCCATCATCCCAATTACGAATATCAATACTAACATAGTTTTCATCTTTTTTCGTACTTTGAGTAACACCCTTAACAGGATCAATGAGTCTAACTTCACTTTCTACATCAAGATAAAAACCATATGCCAAAAGAGCAATTGCAGTCGCAATAAGAATTCTTGCATAAAATGTGAGATCAATACTTTTATGAGTCTTATCTTTAGGCATAGGGTCATCTCCTCTCTAAGGAATTATTCTACAATCATATAAACCGTAACAAAAGAAATTGCAAGTACCACAATTAAAAATAAGAACCCAGCCAATGTAGAATTACCCTTATTATTGGTTACACTTAAATCCACCTTTTTTTCTTCTTTTCCTAATAGTTGTTTTGCTTGCGTCTCTGTTAATCCATCCATCGTAACCAAATCATTATATTTGGTAATCATTCGGTATGCAACATAATAATCATCATCTAAATTAACATAATCTTCAGAAACAACTTCACATACTTCTCGTAATCTTTGAACAAATTCATTTAAGAAATCAAAGAAGAATTCACTATTGTTATCCATAATAATTTCTTCGTATTCTTCTCCTTCTCCATCATTTCTTAAAATAGATAACTTCATAATACAATCTTGTTTTACTAATTTTAAAGAAAATAAAATATATTTATCAGGACTAGATAATCGAAAAATATTGATAACTCGATCAATAAATTCATGATAATTCTCTCCTGTAATTTTATCTTGAAATATCACTGTTTTCATGTCTATTTATTCCCTACTTTCCCTGAACTTTTTTATTTAATTCGCTAATTTTATTATACATCTCTTGTGCTTCTTCTACTTTACCAGCACTATACAATGCATTTGCCTGATTCATCATACTCTCAATATCTTCTGGACTAACACTCTCTTCTGCAGGAGCAAGTAATCCATGATCAACCAATTGCTGTTCTAATCCGGCATCTCCTGTATTGCCAAAAATTCCTTTAGCACTTAGAAAAGCTTCTTGCGTTGGTAGAGAAGCATCTAATTTTTCTGCTTGCTTCTTACTAATCATAATGACTTTTGCATCATCCGTCCCACGTTTGTGAAGAACCAAACTTCCTCCATCATCTATCACAGGAGGAGCATCCACAACACTACTAGGTCCTGCTTCATCTAAAACAGAATCACTAGAAATAATCTGTGGAATAATAACTGCATCGCTAACACCAGCGGTACTAGGCGGAATCAAAGGTCCAGACTCTACTATCGGTTCGGTAACAGGTGGAATCAAAGGACCCGCTTCTGCAGTCTGTTCTGTAGCAGGTGCAATAACAGGGATAATAGAAGAACTCTCTGGAGCACTTTCTTCAATTGGCGTTAATAAAGGTCCACTAGAAGGAATAGTCTCTTCTTTGCTAGGAGTCTCTTCAGCAGGAGCAGAAGAAGGAACCTCTTCTTTAGCAACCACTTCTGGTGGAGCAGATTGAGGAGCTGTTGTTGCAGTATCTTCTGGTGTATCAATCACTTCCATCACAACATCTGGTTGCGTATCAGGAGTAGATGCTGGCTCTTTAACCGTAGAAACAGAATCATCATAAGTCATAATAAGTTCTGGTTCTGTTGCAGGAGGACCCTCTTTAGTAGCATCTTCTGGAGTATCAATCACTTCCATAATAACATCCGGTTGGGTATCAGGAGTAGATGGAGGGGCAGCTGTTGTTGCAGCATCTTCTGGAGTATCAATCACTTCCATCACAACATCGGGTTGAGTATCAGGAGTAGATTGAGGTGCTGGAACCGTAGAAACAGCATCATCATAAGACATAATAAGTTCTGGTTCTGTTGCAGGAACATCTCCTATCACTTGCTCTGTAGCAGTCTCCACAACAGGAGTATCTTCTGCAACAGGTTCAGGTTTAATCTTTTTAAGTTTTGGTTTTTCTTTATGAGCACCGTCATGAATTGTCGCAACAATAGAAGCAAGTTTTTGATCTTCTATTTGTTTTAAATCTCTAGAACAAGAATCAACCTGTTGAAGAGCTTTGGTTAATTGTTCACTTAGAGAAAGAACTTCTCGTAAAGAACTATCTTCTTGAACAAATAAAGCCTGTAGTTCCTCTTGAATATCACTCTTATCAGGAGAAAACATTTCTTCCCGTAACTTAGCAATCTTGTTTTCTTCTTGAGTAACAATATCAAACAAAGTTGCCTTAATATTCGTTAAAGCAACTTCATATCGCTTATTTTCAAAAACATACTCTGAATACACGGTTGATCACCTACCTCTTAAGCATTTGCAATTTTCTTTAGTAACTGTTGAACATTAGACCATTCAATTTCGTCATGGATTTCTTCTATGTAAAGATCATTTCCATTACGAGCAAGTCGAGAAACATAAATAATTTCATCTCCCGCATCTCCACTCATTTCCCCTTTGGAATAGACAACATAATAAAACTGTTGGTCCTCACTAAGTAAGTAAGTGATCAACTGTGCATCTGTTGTAGTACCATCACTATTTTGAATGACAATCTTTTTTCTTTCCATAGTAAAAATCCCTCTATCCTAAAATATATTATAGTATTTTTTTACCAAGAAGTAAACATTTGATAAGAAAAAAAAGAATAGGTTTCTATTCTTTTTGACCTCTAAGGTTTAAATGCGTCAAGAGTTCTTGATAAGTTTTTAAAAAAGTATCCATTTCTTCTTTCGTAGTAAGATGAGATAAACTAATTCGAATACTATGGGTAGCAGCATCCATATCTTTTGTAATCGCATAGACTGCCAAAGACTTTTCTCCTTTAGAACAAGCCGTTTGTGTAGATACATAAATCTCTTTTTCTTCTAAAGCATGTTGCATAGTCTCTGGTTTAATAGGATAACAACTAATATTGACAATATGAGGAAGGCAAAAATCATTACTATGAATCCGAACTCCCATTTTCTGCAATTGTTCTACAAGATACTCTCTGTTCTCATGAACACGAATAATCTTTTCTTCCAAATCTTCATAAGCAAGACGAAGAGCTCTTGCAAAAGAGACAATCAAAGGAGTAGCTGGAGTCCCACTACGAAAAGGAGTCGTCGATCTTCCTCCATGAATCAAAGGATCAATCATAAGAGATTCTCTTTTATATAAAGCTCCAATCCCCTTCATTCCATAAAACTTTTGACAAGAAAGAGAAGCCATATCAAGACAAGAAAAATCAACATTTTGTTTTCCAATACTTTGTGTAACATCACTATGAAAAATTGTTTTAGGATTTTTCTTTTTAATGACAGAAGAAATGGTTCCTATATCTTGAGAAACCCCAACTTCGCTATTAACAGAAGCAATCGATACCAAAAGAGTATCATCTCTTATCTTATTTTCTAAATCTTGAAGATCAACAAGACCATTTTCAAGCAAAGAAACATATTCTACCGTATATCCCTTTTTTTCTAAATAATGAAAAACCTCTAAAACAGAAGAATGTTCTAACTCAGTTGTAAGAAGATGTTTTCCACGATTTTCATAGTAACTACAAACACCCTTAATCGCAAGATTATTTGCTTCACTAGCACCACTCGTATAAATAATTTCTTCTTTCTTAATTTTAAAAAGATTCGCAATCTGTTCACTAGAAGCATCAATTAATTTTTTAGCTTCTACTCCAAGTTTATGATAAGAATTAGGATTCCCAATAAAAGATTCACAAACACGAGAATAAACATCAATCACCTCTGGATGAACAGGAGTCGTTGCACTATAATCTAAATAAACCATATAATCCCTCCATAGGAAAAAAGAAGTTAACTTTGCTTCTTTTTAACATATTTTTTTACCTCTTCTAAGATTTCATCATGAGAAACTCCATTCGAAAGAATCGCTCCTTGAATAGAAGTATCATACCGCTGAGGATTTCCATAAAAATCCGTAACTTTTCCTCCTGCTTCTTCAATAATCAAGGAAGATGCGGCAATATCACAGTTTCCATGTTCTTCTCCTGGAAACAAATCGCAACTAAAATTTCCAGAAGCAATTGCCATGCAACTTCTTGCAACACTACCAATACTAGAGACTTTCGCAACATCCAAAAGTCCTCTTGCAATCATCATAGTATCAAAAGAAGAATGATTCCACATCTCATAATTTAGTCGATATCCTAAATCTCCTAAATGTTTTTGATTGACTTGAATCGCCTCTCCATTACAATAAGCTCCTTCTCCTCGAATTGCAGTATAAACACGATCTAAGTAAGGATCTACAACAACCCCAACCATGACTTGTCCATCTACAACATAAGCAAGAGAAAAAACACTAACAGGAACACCATCTGTAAACATACCCGTTCCATCAATCGGATCACAAACCCAAACTTGACGAGAAACTTCTTGACTAGATTCCTCTTCTCCTAAAACCGAATGATCAGGATACCGTTCTTTTACTTTTTCAATCAAATAATGATTAATCTTTTGATCAATATCAGTAACTACTGTTCGATCTTCTTTAAAACCAATCTTCTGTTGTCCCAAAAAATGAGTAAGCATCTCTTTTTTAGCAAAGTCAGCTATCTCCAACGCAAAATCTAAATATTCTTGCATAAACCCTCCTAAATTATTGATGAGTATTTTGATAGTAATCTCTTTCAGATATCGTTTGTGCAATACCCTCTAATTCTTCACTATCTACCTCTTCTTGTAAACATTCCTCAATCTCAAATAAGATTTCTTTTAAATGATGAGCATGAGAATAATCAATCTGATATCTCTTTAAAACTTCAATTTCATGATTCGTAAGAAAAAGATGATTCCCAACCATCTGTAATTGATGAGAAGAAAAATCCATCTCTCCTACTAACTTTTCAATATCGTATTCCTTATGCACAAGAATATCCTTTATTTTTTAAAGCTTTCATAAACTCACCATTTGTATAAGTATCTCCTACTTGTAAAGCAATGACTTCACTACTCTTCGTATTCGTATTAATATGAATTCCTATTTCTCCTAAATTATCTTCAAAAGAAACATTATCCAAAAGCACCAATTCATCTTGAGAAACTTCAATATCCGTAACAACACTATGATTAGATAAAGTACAAGAAGCCTTATCTCCTAAATATTCAACCGTATAATGGAAAGAATTTTTAATCGCCGTAAGACTCTCTTCCATTTTAGGATAATTACTTGGCAAACTAACTTTTTTCACAACATGTAAAGAATTAATTTTCTTTCCATCCATATTCGCAACAACCGTCTCTTCTAATCGAATATCAGAATCAAAAGTAGTAGTCTTATCACAAGTAACAACCGTTTGTTTAATCGATGTAAAAAGATAAATGATAATACAGATAAAAAGAAAAGTAAGAATAATTGGTAATGTCATACTTTTTCTAGTATTCATAAAATCACCTCTAAAAGTATTATATCATAAGATAGAAGAAAAGGATATCTCCTCCTATGAAGAGAATCCTTCCCATTTCCATTCTTGAATATAAGGTAAATCTTCCCCATATTCTGCAATATATTTACGATGTTTATCAAGCATCTCTAAACACCAATCAATTAAGACTTCTCTTGTTTTACTATAACGAGATATCTCTTTTAAAGCAGAAATCACGATATGGAATCGATCAATCTCATTTTGAACACGAATATCAAAAGTAGTCGTAATCGTTCCTTCTTCTTGATATCCATGAACATGTAGATTACGATTATGTCTCTTATACGTTAATTGATGAATTAAAGATGGATACCCATGAAAGTTAAAGATAATTGGTTTATCTTTTGTAAAGATCTCATCATATTCTTCATCACTAAGTCCATGAGGATGCGTATCAGGAGATTGTAATTTCATTAAATCAACAACATTGACAACACGAATACGAATTCCTTTTACACTCTTTCTTAAAATATCAACAGCCGCAAGTACTTCTAAAGTAGGAGTCTCTCCACAACAAGCAAGAACAATATCAGGATTTCCCTCATCATTAGAAGCAAAATTCCAAATACCAAGTCCCTTCTTACAATGATTTCTAGCTTGTGCAGCAGTTAACCATTGTGGTCTAGGATGCTTAGAAGCAACAATGACATTGACATAATTTTTAGAACGAATACAATGATCAAAACAAGAAAGCAAGCAATTTGTATCCGGTGGTAAATACATCCGTACAACATCTGCTTTTTTAGTAACCAAATGATTTAAAAAGCCAGGATCTTGATGAGTATATCCATTATGATCTTGTTGGAAAACATGAGAAACTAATAAGAAATTAAGAGAAGCAATTGGCTCCCTCCAAGGAATTTGATTACTAACTTTAAGCCATTTCGCATGTTGACTAGCCATAGAATCTACAATACGAATAAATGCTTCATAACTATGAATAAATCCATATCTGCCCGTTAATAAATATCCCTCTAACATTCCTTCACATAAATGTTCTGATAAATAAGAATCCATGACTCTTCCAAGAGGAGATAAAAACTCATCTCTTTCTAAGATTTTATAATTCCACATTCTCTTTTCTTTTTCAAAAACAGCATTTAGTCGATTAGAAAGAGCTTCATCTGGTCCAAACATACGGAAATTATGATTATCACGATTAAGAACAAATAAATCTCGAATATATTTTCCTAGTTCAGAAGTGTCTTGAGCAACAATCTTTCCTGGTTTTTTAATATCTAGACAATATTCTTCCCAATTAGGAACTATAATTTCTTTTAAAAGTTTTCCCCCATTCGCATAAGGACTCATTCCCATACAAGAATCAAGAGGAGGACATAACTCTTTTAATTCTGGAATTAATTTTCCATCTTCATCAAAGAAAGATTCTACTTCATAACTCTTTAACCATTTTTCTAAAAGTTTTAAGTTTTCAGGATGTTCTCTAGAAATAGGTATGGGAATTTGATGAGCTCTAAAAGTACCTTCCATCTTCTTAGTATCCACTTCTTTAGGACCTGTCCACCCTTTAGGAGTCGTTAAAACAATAACGGGATAATTTCCAACTCCCTTACTACGAACTTTATAAATTTGCTTCATGACTTTATCCATGACTTTTGCCATATCTTCATGTAACTTCATAGAGTCACTACCGGTAACAAAATAAGCCTTCCATCCATAAGCATTAAAGAAATCTTCTAATTCATCCTGACTCATTCTACCAAAAATCGTAGGATTAGAAATTTTATATCCATTCCGATGAAGAATTGGCAAAACGACTCCATCCGTCTGTTTATTTAAAAACTTATTAATATGCCAACTCGTTGCTAAAGGTCCTGTTTCTGCTTCTCCATCTCCCACAACACAAGCTGCTATTAAATCTCGGTTATCCAAAACAGCTCCTGCTGCATGAGCAAGACTATATCCAAGTTCTCCTCCTTCATGAATAGAACCAGGAGTCTCTGGGGCAACATGAGAAGAAACACCACCAGGGAAAGAAAAGCGTTTACAAAGTTTTTTAAGCCCAGATTCATCTTGTGTAATTTCTGGATACATTGCAGTATAAGCACCCTCTAAATAATGATTCGCAATCATAGCCTGTCCACCATGTCCAGGTCCAGAAATATAAATCATTTTTACTTTATCTCTTCGAATAATACGATTTAAATGCATATAAATAAAATTTTGTCCAGGCGCGGTTCCCCAGTGCCCAACAACATTCGGTTTAATATCCGTAATCTGTAATGGTCTACGTAATAAGGGATTATCCAACAAATAAAGTTGCGCAACACTTAAATAATTTAAGACACGAAAATAATGATCCATTTTTTCAATTTCTTTTTTAGATAATACTACCATAACAACACATCCCTATTCTCCTAAATTATATCATAGAAAAGAAAAAAAGAAAGAAGATTTATGCTTCTTTCCTATCGATTTGTTTTCTTTTTTTCTGCCATGGTCTTTTTTTCTCATCTAGAAAACAGTAAGATACTAACTTAGAAGAAGATTCCTTTTTAGGAGTAAAATTAGAATAAGACAAAAAGTCATCATGACTTAGTCGAACAACAGTCCCCTCCATACTAGTTACTCGAAAATCACTTTGAATAGAAGTAAGATACTCCATCATATGATTAGAATCAAAAGAATCAAAAAACTCAAGATAAAATTTATCTACTTGTGAAAAAAGACTACGAAAATTATCTTCCATCAAACGTCTTCCATCTAAAAAATCAACTTGAATCGATGTATGGGAACTCTCTATAAATTCTTCAAAAGGAATTAGTTCTGGACTAATAGGATTCCCAACATATTTTACTTTTAAAATAGCGTTTTTTAAAACACGTTTCCCCCTCATGTAAATCACCGTGCCTATCATACTATAAGAAGAAAAAGAAAGCAAGAAAAACAAAAAGAAAAGGCTAAAAATAGTCTTTTCTATCTAGAAATAACATCACAAATTAATTGACTAATTTCTGTAGGATTATCAATAGGAAGTCCTGCAATCATACGAGCTTCACTATATAAAATCTTCGTATACTTTAAAAATTCATCATGATTATTTTCATATAAATCTTGTAACTTTTCACGAATAGGATGCTTCTCATTAATTTCCAAAATCATCTCTGCTTTAATTCCCATATCATTAGGCATAGCATCAAATACTTTCTGCATCTCAATAGAAACATCTCCCTTTGTTGTTAAACAGACAGGATGAGATTTTAACTTATTACTAAAACGCACTTCTTTGACATCTCCTAAAATACTACTCATCTCTTTTAATAGATCAGAGTGATCCTTATTGGCTTTTTCTGTTGCTTTCTTTTCTTCATCACTTTCTAAATCAAGATCTTCATCACTAACATTACGGAATGGTTTTTCTTCATACTTTTGAATTGCCGTAATACAGAATTCATCCACATAATCTGTTAAATATAAAATATCATAGTCTTTATCTCTAACTTGTTCTACTTGAGGCAATGCTCCAATCTTCTCAACAGAAGCACCAGAGGCATAATAAATATTCTCTTGATCTTCCTTCATTTCAGATACATATTCTGCTAAAGTAATCAAACGATCATGTTTAGCAGAATAAAACATTACCAAGTCTTTTAATTTATCTTTATCTTGTCCATATCGGTTATAAACACCATATTTTAATTGAACACCAAATGTCTTAAAGAAAGAAATATACTCTTCTCGATTCTCTTTTAACATTGTCTCTAATTCTTTACGAATTTTTGCTTCAATGTTTTTCGCAATTAATTTAACTCCTTGAGACTCTTGTAATAATTCACGAGAAATATTTAAACTTAAATCTTCAGAATCAACAACACCTTTTACAAAACTAAAATAATCAGGAAGTAAATCTGCACACTTCTCCATAATTAAGACACCATTAGAGTACAAAGCAAGTCCTTTTTCATATTCTTGAGTATAGTAATCATGGGGTGCATGACTAGGAATAAACAATAAAGATTGATAAGAAGTCATTCCCTCAACAGAAGAAGAAATTACTTTTAAAGGTTTATCATAATCACTAAATTTATCCATATAGAAATTATCATAATCTTCATCTTTCACATCTTTAGATGCCTTCTTCCAAATAGGAACCATACTATTTAAAGTTTCTACTTCTTTGGTATCTTTATATTCATGTTTTTCTTCATCAACTAATTCATGATGAGTAACTTCCATACGAATAGGATAACGAATGTAATCAGAATATTTTTTAACCAAATTCTTTAATTCATATTCATCTAAGTATTTAGAATAAGAAACTTCATCAGTATCTTCTTTAATCTGTAAAACAATCTCGGTACCAACTTTATCTTTCTTACCTTTTTGAATCGTATACCCATCGACTCCTTCACTTTCCCATAAATAAGCATCTTCGGAATCAACAGATAAAGAAGTAACAGTAATTTTATCACTCACCATAAAAGCTGAATAAAAACCAACACCAAATTGTCCTATAATACTATTCTTTTCATCCTGACTCATATTTTCTTTAAAAGCAAGAGACCCACTCTTCGCAATAGTACCTAAATTACTCTCTAACTCTTCTTTGGTCATACCACAACCATTATCTGAAATCGTTAATAATCTCTTCTCTTTATCATAAGAAATCTCTATTTGTAATTGATCTTTTTTTACCTTCAATTTCTTATCCGTTAAACTTCGATAAGCTAATTTATCTAAAGCATCACTAGAATTACTAATCAATTCTCTTAAAAATATATCTTTATTCGTATAAATAGAATTAATCATTAAATCGAGTAATCTCTTAGACTCTGATTGAAACTCTTTTTTTGCCACAATATCCATCTCCTAACTTTTGTGTACATTCTACTTATACCACTCTTTTTAGCACTTGTCAACAATAAGTGCTAAATTAAGATAACCCCTTTTGATACTCTACAATATCATACCAAGTAGCTGCTGTCACAACCCCTGTCGGATCTAATTGAAACTTCTTTTGAAGCATCTTTACAGACTGTTCTGTCAAAGAATCAAATTCTCCCGAAACGACAACTCCTGGTATTTCATGAGTTGCTTGACAAATTAAAAATAAAAATCTTTGTAAGTTAAGAACATCTTCTCCCACCATTCCTCTAGATAAATATCTTTCTGAGAAAAATTCATTTAATGGATAACGACTCTGATTAGGAATCATCTCTATCGTAGAAAGATAGACTTCTCGAATTCGATTCCAAGTTTTAACATCTACTTTACCAGTAGGTTCTAATCCATATTGTCTTTGAAAAGCCAAGACATTTTGAACCGTTTTTTGATTATAAACAAGTCCTCGAATATCTACATTAGGAATCAATTCATCAAAATAAGCAATCGTATTTAAAAGGTAGTGAAGATCTCGAATATAAATCCCTTCATCTCCCAGTTGTAATACCATAGGATACTTCATCTCTGCCTCCTCTAAGGAAATTCCCTCAGAGTATAAATTAGAAATATTTTTAGCCGCATTATAGTAGTATTTAATCTTATACCAAGTAGCTTGATTAACAATACCCGTTACCGGTAGAGAAAAAATATCTTGAAAAGTTTTTACAGCATTTTCCATCTCTACATCAAAATAAATATTGTCATGAATTAATACAGGAATTGCCGGATAATTTTGTCCAATTCGGTTAAGTTCGACTTTTAATAGTCGAATAAAGTCTCCCGCATCTCCAAGAGCAAGATTGACACCAGGAAAACTCTCCTTCAAAGAAGAAACTGGAGTATCCGTAACCAAATGAATATTGTTTCCATAATATTTTTTTAAAATATCAAGTGCCGAATATCCTTGATTCGCAAGATCCACACTTCCCCATTGCGAAAGACCATCACATTTCGTAACACGACCATCACAGTAACTTGCAAATAAAGGTTGAACCTGTCCATCTCTAACAAGATACTCCTGAAAAACTTCATCGACAATCACATAAATGCTCTCAAAGAATTGTCGGTTAAGAGCAAAACTCTGATCATATTGACTCGTACTAGTAATATCAAAATCATACCCCTTAGAACGATACCATTCATTATAAATTCGATTCAAAGTAAAACTAATAATAGCCAAGATATTGGCTTTTAACGCTTCCTTCGGCCAATTAGGATAAAGTTCTCCAGAAGCAACGTTTTTAATGTATTCTACAAAAGGAACACGAACATTTTCCGCGCTACGATCAGGAGCCCCCATATGTACAACAATTTGTTCTGGAATATAGGGAAGTCTATACATGAGAAATCACCTCAGGAAGTAATTTAATATATTGAATCACTTTTGTACCTCCAAACATCGCAATTAAAATCTTACTCATTTTTTGATATCCCTCGTGACTAGCTTCTAAATCATAAAAAGTATAATGAGGAACATCCATATTATTCGATACCATACTAGGAGCCGGTAACAAAATAGAATCAATTTCCCCACTAGAGTTTGTCATCCCATCAAAAAACAAAACAACATCTTCCCCCATTTTCTTAGTAATCACAATATGAGTATTAGGAAGAGGCAAAGCGCTACTTGCCGCAAAAACATTTATTTTTAAAGAACCAACTTCCGAGTTTTCTTTGATAAAAGAAGAATACTCACTCTTCTTTTGAAAATCTTGATAAGAAATCATTTAAGAGACCTCCTTTATTTTTAAAATTTGACCAATCGACAAATTCGTATTACTTAACTGATTAAGAGAAAGAAGAGAAGATACACTAACCCCATACTTTTTCGCAATAGAATATAAATTATCTCCTTTTTTTACAGTATAAAGAAGGTACTCTGTCTCTTGATACGTTTCTCCATAACAACTACTTCCAATAGGAATGGTAGAAGAAGTAGGAACAAGAGATAACGACTGACCAACCGATAACTGATCCGTAATCAGTCCATTATAATTTTTTAAATCTTGAACACTAAGACCAAACTTAGAAGCAATCGAATATAAAGTATCCCCTTTTTCTACAACATAAGTAGTAGAAGGAGAAACATTAGGTACCTTTAAAATTTGTCCAATAGTTAAGTTAGTCGACTGTAACTGATTTAACTGAATCAGATTAGAAACAGTCGTTTGATACTTCTTCGCAATCGAATACAAACTATCTCCTAAAACGACTTGATAATAAGTAAAATCTTCGTCAACCACATCCGGTATTCTTAAGATTTGACCAATTTGTAATACAGAAGAAGAAAGTTCATTAGCATCCATAATAGAAGAGACTGGTACATGAAACTTTTGACTAATTCCATATAAAGTATCTCCCTTTTGAACACGATAAAAAGGTCCTTCTCCAGTAGGAATAAGAAGTTTCATCCCAACCGATAACGTATCTTGAAAAAGCCCATTCACACTCTTAAGTTGATCAATAGAAACCCCATATTGTCTTGCAATCCCATAAAGAGTATCTCCTTTTTGTACGATATAATGAATAACAATCACCCCATAAAAAGATATGTATGGAAGGTAAAAAAAAGAATAATACAAAAGTATTATTCTAGGGATTCATATAAAGTTGTCCCTTCTTATCAAAATATAAAATCTTACCAAGAGAAGTCTCAATCATTGGATAAGAATAATGATCTCCCTGAATCTTTAAGACACCAAAAGAAGAAATTTCAGGAACAACTTCTAAAACCAAACTATCTCTAATCTTTTGCAGAGCCTCTAAATCATAATGACTCTTTTTCTGATACGTTCCATAATAGAAAGAATTATATCTAGTCTGAATTAAAATCGTAAAATAATTATCATTTTCTACAAATAAGTATTGATAACAATCTTCTCCCTTATTCGTTAAATAAACATATTCTTCCCCAACTGTACTTTTTAAAAGAACTCTTCCATTATCCTCCAATTGTAAAGATAATGGAGCATCTTGTAAATGATAGACATCTTGATGATAATAAGTGACTTGGTAATCTTTCTCTAGACTTTGATAAGAATAGTTTGGACAAACTCCTCCTTGTTCAGGAACAGAAAGAATCAGTAAAGCAAAAAGATAAAGTCCAATTCCTGTCCAAATAAGAGAATCTTTTCTATTCTTAATCTCTTCTGGATATAAATCCGTTTGTCGATATAACCAATAACTAAATAGTAAATAGGAAAATATTAAAACAAGTCCTCGTATAACATCCACAACAACCCCAAATTGAGTAGGAACTCCTGCTAAACAATCTCCTAAAGAATTGGCATCTCCCAAGAATAGACTAAAGTCCCATAACGCGTGAGAAAAGACAACAACCCAAATATTCTTTGTTTGATAATAAACAAAGGATAAGAAGATTCCCCCTGCAGTAGCATTCATAACTTGAACAAGTGTTTCTGCAAAATTCTGAGTATCTCCAATATTAATAAAGTGAACAATTCCAAAAATAACAGAAGAGAAAAAGATAGAAAGTAAAATTTCCTTTTTATTCTTAGAATATCTCTCTAAAAATTCATTTAGTAACCAACCTCTACATAAAAACTCTTCTACGATTCCAACAAATAAACAATAAAGAGCTAAATTAATAATCGCAAAAATATCAACCGGTGTCCCATTCTCATAAATACCAGAAATGCCAACCAATAAGAAAAAACAAGATAAAATAACTTCTGGCATAATATAGAGAAAACTTTCTCTAAAACCTAACTTCTTCTGTGTAAAAATATATTTATTTTTAAAAAACAAAACAACAAGCAAAACAAGTCCAGCCCATAAGATTTCAAAAGTAGCTTCAAATCCATACTTAGAAGTAGAAAGACTTCCTTGCATAATACTCGCAACAATTTGTTGACTAAACAAAAGAAACACAAAAAGGACAGCCATGAAAAACCAATATACGACAATGTGTTTTCTATTCTTATCTTTCATCTTCTTCTACCTCTTCCTTTATTTGAAACTTTTCGTAAGTTTCTTCTGGATAACGTTGAAAATCAAGAGGAGCACTCTGATCTCCTAAAAACAAATCAATTCGTCCCTCTAAGAAAGCTTGATAAATCTTATTCCATAAAACACTCTCAATATAACGAGCCTTTTTAGGATGCATTAAATATCGAATCGTAAGTTCAATATGATAATCATGAATCTTCATATAAATAACCGGATCATACTGATTAAAATAAACTCGATTATCAGAAGAAATACTACGAATTTCTCCCATCATTTTACGAGGAATACTCTTAATTGTTTCATTCTCATTGACTATTTTATAAAGTTCTTGTTTATTTTTCACCAAATCACAATCAAGACGAATAGGAATCATTAACTCATTCCAAATATACTTAAATCCCTTATTAATATTTTTAATTGGTTTTGAGAAAATAACCGAATTAGGGAAATTAACAACGACTCCAGTAGATTGTCCATTAGCTTCTTGATTAGAAACCTCCAAGATTTCAAAATCCATAAGAGAAATATTCATAACATCTCCCTTAATTCCATCTACTTCAATTCGATCTTCTACTTTAAAAGGCTTTTTAAAACGAATATAAATTCCACAAAAGAAATTCATAATAATCTCTCTTAAAGCAATCGTCATAGCAGCAGAAATAACAGAAATAAGTGTCATTAAATTACGAAAATATTGACACCAAATTAAAAATAAAAGAATCACTTCTACGATATTTAGAATAACTTGAGAAGATTGATTTAAAAAATAAACTTTACGATTAGAATCTACTCTTTTTCGAATCATTCTTTTAAAAATAAATTTAAAAAGAGAAAAAAAGACAAGAACAAAAATAGTTACCAAAATAACCGCCAACAAATCAGCATGAATAGAAGTAATAGAACTCAAATAGTTACAAAAATCATCAAAGTATTTCACACTATCACCCTTTATCCTTTCCGCAGGATATTACTCTAACATAAATATACTATGAAAGCACCATGGAAAATCCCACAAAAAGAAAATTTTACAATTTTTGACAAAAGAAAAAGATAGAAATCTCTATCTTATCTTAATATGAACTTCTCTTAATTGCGTCTCACTAACTTCACTAGGAGCTCCCATCAGTAAATCTGCTCCACTAGCTGCAAGTGGAAAAGCAATCGTATCACGAATACTTTCAGTATCAAGAAGTAACATAATCATTCGGTCAATTCCAGGAGCCATACCTGCATGAGGAGGTGCACCATATTGGAAAGCTTCATATAAAGCTTTAAAACGTTGTTTTAAATCCTCTTCTTGATAACCTGCAATCGCAAAAGCCTTTCTCATAATCTCTAAATCATGGTTACGAACAGCACCACTTGCCATCTCAATACCATTACAAACAAAATCAAATTGATAAGCAAGAACATCTTCTGGCTTTTTATGAAGAAGAGCATCCATTCCACCTTGTGGCATACTAAATGGGTTATGAGTAAAGATATATTGTTCCTCTTCTTCACTCCACTCATACATAGGGAAATCTTTTACAATCGCAAAAGCATAGGTATTAGGATCAATCAAATCCAATTTTCTTCCCAATTCATCCCGTATCAAAGAAGAATAAGAGTAAGCATGCGTTCTATCGGCAATAAAGAAAATAACATCTTCAGCTTTTAACTTCGCAACAGAAATCAAGTCTTCTCTTTCTTCCTCTGATAAAAATTTATCAATAGGACCAATAAAGTTCAAATCTTGGTCTACCTTAAAATATCCGATTCCAGCACTCATTCCAATACTTTTCGCATAATCCCCTAATTCACTAAACCAAGAATTTGATTTATCAAAGATATGAGGTACAACAATACCTTTTACAGGAACTCCTCGAAAAGGACGGAAAGTAGTCTCACGGAAAACATCCGTTAAATCGATTAATTCTAAAGGATTTCGAAGATCTGGTTTATCGGTACCAAATCTCTCCATAGACTCACGATAAGTAAGTCTTGGGAAAGGAGTAAGAATCTTTTTCCCTCCTCCAAATTTTTCAAAGGTTTTGGTAAAGATTTTTTCTCCTACTTGCAAAACATCTTCTTCCTCTGCAAAAGCCATTTCTAAGTCTAATTGATAAAACTCTCCATAGACACGATCACTTCTAGCATCCTCATCTCGAAAACAAGGAGCAATTTGGAAATAGCGATCAAAACCACTACACATAAGAAGTTGTTTAAATTGTTGAGGTGCTTGTGGAAGAGCATAAAACTTCCCATGAAACTTACGACTAGGAACAATAAAATCTCTAGCCCCTTCTGGAGAAGAAGCCGTCAAAATAGGAGTTTGAATCTCTAAAAATTGATCATCCTTCATAAGACTTCTTAAATAATCAATTACTTGACTACGTAAAATAATATTTTCTTTTACCTTAGGGTTTCTTAAATCTAAATAACGATATTTTAATCGCACATCTTCAGAAACCTCATGAGAAGTCATGACTTCAAATGGTAATACATTTTTACTTTTTCCAACAACATCAATAGAAGAAACAAGTAATTCAATAGTCCCTGTAGAGATTCGATCATTATAATCATCTTCACTTCTTTTTCGAATAACACCAGAAACACTAACACTACTCTCTCTAGTAATTCCATCAAAGATAGCATCATCGTTCGAAACAAGTTGAATTTCTCCACTAGAATCACGAACATCAACGAAGATAACCCCTCCATGATCACGAATATTCTCAACAAATCCCGCAACCCTAACTTCTTTTTCAACACAAGACTCATCTAAGTCCTTACACATATGACTACGATATTTATGATCCATTTTTATCACTTCTCCTTTCTAATTCTTCTAATATAATTTCTCTAGATAAATTTGGATTAGCTTGTCTATTAGAAGTTTTCATAGTCTGACCAACAAAAAAGTTAACAGCAGACATATTTCCATCTTCTACATATTGACGAACCACTTCAAGGTTCTGATCCATAAGAGAACAAATGAGTTTTGACAAAACATCTCGGTCATTAATTTGATTAAGTCCCTTTTTCTGAACAAGTTCCATTGGATCTTTTTTCGCATCAATTGCTTCATATAATAATTTTTTAGCGGCATCTAAACTCATCTTATCACTAGAAACAAGTTTGACAACCTCACTAAGCATACTTGGTGTAATAAATAATTCTTTTAAAAAAATTTCTAATTTATTCAAAGTACTTAAAATACAAGTAGTCATAAAGTTTACCGTAAGAGAAACATCTGCTCCCTTAGAAAGAACTTCTTCAAAGTAATCAGATAATTCTCTATTTTTACTAAATAAAACAGCGTCTTCTTCTTTTAAAAAATATTCATCGATATATTTTAAATATCTCTCTAATTTCAATACAGGAACCTGTTGTTTTAATTCCAATAATTCTTGATTTGTAATAGGAGTACTAGGAATATTAGGTTCTATAAAATATTTATAATCGATGGCATCTACTTTTTCTCTCATCGAATAAGTCTTTCCATCTTCGGCAATTCTTCTAGTTTCTTGAATGACTTTTTCTCCTTTAGAAAGAAGAGCAGTCTGTCTTTCTATTTCATAAGAAATGGCATTACGAACATCTCCAAAAGCATTAATATTCTTCATCTCTACCTTAGTTCCTAATGTAGAGTCTTCTTTTTTCTTAACAGAAATATTAACGTCACATCTCATTTGTCCATAGTTAGATTTTGCTTCACTCACTCCTAAGTATAGAAAAATATCTCTTAAATCTTCCAAGAAAGTAACCGCTTCATCTGCACTAGAAAGACAAGGTTCTGTAACAATCTCCATCAAAGGAACTCCACTACGGTTATAATCAATCAAAGAATATTTAGAATAATGTTCCAAAGAAGCAGTATCTTCTTCTAAGTGTAAGTCATGAATGAAAACTCTTTTGATTTCTTTTCCAACTAAAATATCCAAGTATCCATGAACTCCCATAGGTTTCGTATTTTGCGTAATTTGATATCCTTTTGGTAAATCTGCATAATAATAATTCTTACGATCAAAAATCACTTCATTTGGTACTTCACAGTGAAGGGCAAGAGAAGTAAGAATGGATTTACGAACAGCCTCTTTATTCGCAACCGGTAAAATTCCAGGAAGCCCAATATCTACTGTCGCAACATTCGTATTATGTTCTTCTGTAAAAAAGTTAGGAGCAGAAGAAAAGTTCTTTGATTTCGTATCTAATTCACAATGAACTTCTAGTCCAATAACAGCTTCGTACATCTTACTCACCTACCTTACAATAAAGATCTTTCATTCCCGTAATTTCTTCTATATGAGAAGCAATCGCAAGAACCAAATCATCTTCACATACTCTACCTGTGATGTTGAGCCCAACAGGCATATCTTGAACAAATCCATAAGGAAGAGTAATAGATGGGAACCCTCCAAAGTTTCCAATCGCAAGATGATTTTCTAAAATTAAATAACGATCCGATAATTTTTCAGAAGTAGCATCAAAGTAAGGAGCAGGTCCCCCACTACAAGGAGCAATCATCGCATCATATTTTTGGAAAAATTGATTCATTTGATCAACAAGCATACGGCGAACTCTTTGTGCATTTAAAAATAATTTTTCCTGATTTTCTTTTTGAAGAATATAACTACCTAAAACAAATCGACGTTTAATAAATTCAGAAAATCCCTTCGTTCTAGCATCAAACATAATCTCCTCAATAGTATCCCCTTCTCCTCGAGGTCCAAATAAGATTCCCGTTAAGTTTGAATTGTTAGAAGTAGCCTCTGCGCAACTAATAGACATATAAGAAGGATAGATTGCTTCTAATAATTCTTTTCGAATAGAAACTTCTTCAATTTCAAAACCCTCTTTTCGAATGTTATCTAATACTTCATGGAAACGAGCAAGAGTCTCTTTAAGTTCTAAATCATCACTTTGTTCCATAACATCTATTCCACAAATCTCTTTAACATAGAAAAGTTTTTTTCCTTTCACATCTTGGTTTAATAGAGAAACATAATTTTTTTCATCATTAGCCAAAGTCGTCATATCATGAGGATCTTTTCCTTTTAAGACATCCGTTACAATAGCAGCATCTAAAACATTTCTAGTAAACATCGCAACATGGTCTAAAGAAGAGGCAAAAGCAAATAATCCATAACGAGAAATTCTTCCATAAGTTGGTTTAAATCCGACAACTCCACCAAAAGCAGCAGGTTTTCTAACAGAATCTCCCGTATCACTTCCGATAGAAAAAGGAACAATTCCTAAAGCAACACAAGCACAAGAACCTGCACTAGATCCACCAATCATACGTTTCTTATCCCAAGGATTACAAACAACTCCTGTGTGGCCAGTCGTTCCAGTACCACCCATCGCAAGTTCATCTAAAACGGTCTTTCCAAGAAGAATAGCTCCTGCATTTTTTAACTTACGAACAACCGTCGCATCATAAACAGGAACATAATCTTTTAAAATATTAGAAGATGCCGTCGTTAAAATACCATTGGTCGAGAAATTATCTTTTAAAGCATAACAAATTCCATCTAAAAGACTATCTCTCTTCTTATATTTCATAGTATCTAAAATGGTAACAAAGGAATTGTAATCTTCTTGAAAACGATGAGCAAGCGTATTCGCATCAGAAAATAATTCCTCTGCCGTAACTTCAGAAGAATCCAAAAGACTTCTTAATTCCGTAATACTTTTTCCTCTATACATCTTCCCTCACCACCTTTGGTACTTTAACTTGATCATCAATTTGATGTTTACTATTTTCCAATACTTCTCCAACAGTTAAATAATCCCCCACTTCATCTTCTCGTAAAGAAGCATCTGGATTTGGAAAAGGAAAAGTCATCGGACAAACATCCCCTATCCCCTCAATTTTTCCAATCAAATCCATTTGTTTCAAAATAGTGGAAAACTCCTCTTGTAGAGTTTGATATTCTTCTTCCTTCATATCAAACATTAATTTATGAGCGTATTCTTTTAATTTTTCTACTTCTATCATAAATATTCCTCCCTTCTAAACAAAAAACACTAGTCTTTATCTCCTACTATTAATATAGTAAGGGACGAAGACTAGTGTTTCCGCGGTACCACCCTTATTACCATAGAATCTCTATGATCACTCTCGGTTCCAACAAACCAAAGCACAAATAACGGTATGCACACCGGCTTAGTCTACTAATTTCTTTAAGCACTCTGAAGTGTTCTTTCAAAATATCTCTTTATTAGGTTCCACCATACCCTAACTCTCTAGAAAAGAGGATTATTTTTACTTCTCTTCTTCATCGATTTCTAACTCATTATAGTATAACTTATACAATTTGTCAAACTTATCTTTTCTTTTTCTTAGTCGGATAATCCATTTTACTCATATCATAAAAAGTTCTAACCCACTCAAGACCTCTCTTAATAGAAGGAGTAATTCCCACTAATTCATCTAAATTACAATCAATCAATTGTTGTAGATTCTCAATATGATTAAAACGAATGACTTCTAATTCCCAAGGATCAAAAATCTGTAATTTTAAAAATAAATCCATATCAAATCGACTATTTAAACTTTTAATTTTCTCTTCTTCTTTATAAGAAATAATAATATCCAAATCATGTTTCAACTCCTCAATAGTAGGATATTGAGAAACCACTTCTTGAAAAGTCTCTAATTCTTCTAAACTCATCCCCGAAAGTACTTTCACAACCACACCCCCAATTGGTTCCCATATTATATCACAAAATGAAAGAAAAAGCAACTAATTGCCCAATCCTGTAGTAAAATAAAAATAGAATAGAAAAGAAGGTGGAACAAATGAAATGGGATTGGAACAACATTCAGTTTGATTATAATTCAAAAGTAATATTAACGTATTTACTAATTTGTATAGGAGCTTGGGTCTTAAATGGAATCACAAGAGGAAAATCGAATAAATTATTATTTGAAAATTATCGTTCTTCTCCTCTAAATCCTCTAACCTATGTAAGACTTTTCACTCATTGTATTGGTCATCAAAATTGGGAACATTTAGTAGGAAATTTTCTCTACATTTTATTAATAGGACCCATGATAGAAGAAAAATATGGAAGCATCAATTTAATCATTATGTTTTTAATAACCTCCCTAGTCATTGCTCTATATAATATTATTTTTACAAACAATTCCATATTAGGAGCAAGTGGAAACGTATACATGTTAATCGTACTAAGTTCTTTCGCAAATATTCAAGAAGGAAAAATTCCTCTCACAGTAATTTTAATTTGTATTTTCTATGTAATTGGAGAAGCAAAAAGAATGATTACCGAAAGAAAGAAAAAGTCCTATCATGATGGCCATTTAATTGGAGCCTTATGTGGAATTCTTTTTGGTATTTATTTCCTAAAACAAAAAACATTCCCCTTTTTCTAGGAAATGAAAAAAAAATATGGTAAAATACACCTATAAGGAGTGATTATTTATGAAGAAGACAATTCTTACTGGTTTAAGACCAACAGGAAACCTACATTTAGGACATTATTTTGGAGCCGGTAAGACATGGCGTACAATTCAAGATGATTACGACTTTTACTTAGAAATTGCCGATGTTCAAGCACTAACCGATAATTTTGATAATCCTGAAAAAGTGAGAAAAAATGTATACGAGATTACAAAAGATTTACTATCTATTGGAATCAATCCTGAAAAAGTACATTTTTTCATTCAATCAAGAATTTCTGAGATTGCAGAATTAACAATCTTTTATTCCAATTTAGTGACAGTATCTAGATTACAAAGAAATCCAACTGTAAAAACAGAAATTGCTCAAAAGAAAGAATTATTTGGAAATGATGGCGAATCCATTACCTATGGTTTTTTAGGATACCCAGTTTCTCAAGCAGCAGATATTACTTGTTTTGATGGAGAAGTAGTTCCTGTTGGAGAAGATCAAGTTCCTCTACTAGAACAATGTCGTGAAATTGTAAGAAAATTTAATTCCATCTATGGAGAGACTTTAGTAGAGCCACAACAATTACTAAGTACAACACCAAGAATTAAAGGATTAGACGGAAATGAAAAAATGGGAAAAAGTCTAGGAAATGCAATCTACCTAGTCGATGATGAAAAAACAATTGAAAAGAAAGTAATGGCTGCGGTAACAGATCCTAATAAAATTAGAAAAGATGATAAAGCAAACCCAGATGTTTGTATGGTATATTACTATCACAAATTAGTGAATAAAGAAGAAAACAAGAAAAAGATTTGTGAAGAATGTAAAAATGGAGAAAGAGGATGTGTTGCTTGTAAAAGAGAATTAATAGAAGCAATGAACAATTTCCTAAATCCAATTCGTGAAAAAAGAAAATTCTATGAAGAACATCCAGAAGAAGTAGATAAGATACTAGATAAAGGAACAAAAGATGCAAAGAAAAAAGCAATAGAAACGATGAAAAGAGTAAAAAAAGCAATCAAGATAGATTACGAATAATCTATCTTTTTTTTAGACAAAAAAGAAAGAGAAGGAAAATTCCCAGAAAGAAAGAAAGACACTCTACTCTTGTAAAACAAAACAAGAAAAACTGCATAATAGAATAATCAAAACTAAATAAATTAAGATAAATAAAGAAAAATAGAATTCCATAACAAATCAAAAAAATACTAAGTAAATATCCAAAGATTTTCATAGTAAATTCTATAAAAAAAAGAAGAAATTATTCTTCTTTCTGATCAATTTCTTGTAAATTAACTTGATGAATAGAATCAAATTTTTTAGAGATTTTATCCGTTGTAATAGAAACATTTTGCGCATCTCGATTCACCGCTTCGATACTCTTCGCAAGCTTATCCCAACGTTCACGATATCTTGCAAACTCAAGACCAAGCTTATTTAACTCTTCATGAATAACCGTTGTATAACGATCTCTCTCCATATTCTTTAAAATCATCTGAATAACGGTCAAAGTAGATATTAAAGTAGTTGGACTAGTAATCCATACTCTTTGTTTATAAGAATACTGTATTAAATCAGAATGATAAGCATTGACTTCTGCAAAAATAGCTTCAGCTGGTAAAAATAAAATTGCTTGATCCGTAGTTTCTCCAGGAATAATATATTTATCATGAATCGCATCAATATGCTTTTTCATATCCGCTTTAAAGAGTTTCTCATAGTACTCTCTCTTCTCTAAAGAATTCTTTTTATCCACCATAAGTTGATAATGTTCTAAAGGAAACTTAGAATCAATACAAATTGTTCCTAAAGGTTCTGGTGCAAATAATACCGCATCCGCAATAACCCCTGTAGAAAAAGTATATTGAAGTCGATAAATAGAATCATTCCCATCTCCAAATACATTAGACAAAATATGTTTTAAATGAACTTCTCCATAAACACCTCTTGTCTTTTTATCCGTTAAAACACTTTGTAAAGAAACAATATCAGAAGATAATCCCTCTATCTTTTTTTGTGCCTCATCAATCTTAGAAAGTCTCTCCATAACATTTAAGAAAGTTTGATTAGTCTTCTCAAAATTCTGATCTAATCTCTCATTTACCTTTTCACGAATTTGAAGAAGTCTCTCCTCCACACTTTCACTTAACTTAGTAAAATCATCATTTAAATGATGAGACAAATCACTTTTAAATTCTCCCAATTCTCGAACAATTTCTACTTCTAATTTTCCAAGTCTTTCTGTAATTTTTGCTTCATTCATAGTTTTCGATAAAGAAAAAAGAACAAGAATCAAAATAATAATTAATAATACAACAATAAGGGTATCCATAAAAACCTCCTACTCTATTTTCATCTTACGACTAACAATCTTAGAAATCAAATAAGCAAATAATAACATACATAAAATAAAGAGAATAGATCGAATATCTGTAAGACTCTCTAATAAACTTTTTCCAATATATCCCCAAAAGATAACAGAGAAAAATTTTCCAATCAATAAAGACAATAAAAACTTTTCTTTAGAAACTTTAGTAAGTCCAGATAAAATATTAATCAAAAAAGAAGGAGTAAACGGCATAGTAATTAACAATACCAATTCACTAAATCGAATCTTTTGAAAACGATCAATAGACTTTCTAATTTTTTGTATCACTTTCTTTTTTAAGACTTTCTGACTAAGTCGATTGCCAATCATATAAAATAAAAGATAACAAGCATAGCTTCCTAAACAAGTTGCAATCCAAGAAATAAGAAATCCTGGTAAAAATCCAAAAGCATTTACATTTAAGGCAACAAAAACGCTAAGTGGCAAGGCAGGAATAAAGCACTCAATAAAAACAAGGAAAAATCCTACAATCATTCCACCCTCGAAAATAAAATCGGTAC
This sequence comes from uncultured Bacilli bacterium, assembly GCA_947632595.1. Classification (GTDB taxonomy): domain Bacteria; phylum Bacillota_I; class Bacilli_A; order RF39; family UBA660; genus UBA3789. The sequence continues at coordinate 43,397 of CANRPY010000011.1, forward strand.
TATTGTCAATTACAAAACGAATAATATCCACTTTATCACCTTCAAAATCATTATAGTATAAAATCCCCTATTTGAATACGTTTTTAGAGTATCCTCCCTCTAGATTGACACATTGATAACCCAAAGAACGAAGATACTCTACAAGTAA
>CANRPY010000012.1 GCA_947632595.1 uncultured Bacilli bacterium
AAGATGATTCAACAATTAGAGTTAGCTAGGGAAGAGGCTGATAAGGCTAATCGATCTAAGACTGATTTCTTATCAAGTATGTCTCATGAGATACGTACTCCTTTGAATGCTATTGTAGGATTTAGTGATTGTATCTTAGAAGCTAAGAATGTAGATGAAGCTAAAGAAAATGCTAAAGATATTATTAGTGCTAGTCAGACTTTACTGGAAATTGTTAATGGTATTTTGGATATTTCTAAGATTGAAGCTGGAAAGATGGAGATTGTTAATAAGAAATATAATGCTAAACAAATCTTCTATGATTTGGCTAAATTAATTACTCCTAGAATGCAAGATAAGGGTCTTGATTTTACTTATGAAATTGATCCTAATTTACCTGCTATGTTATATGGAGATTCTGCTAATATTAAAAAGATTGTTACTAATTTCTTAAGTAATGCTTGTAAGTATACGGATCATGGTTTTGTTCGTTATGAGGTTCATAGTGTTAATTTAGGGGAATACTCTAGAATTATTATTTCTGTTGAGGATTCTGGTAGAGGTATTAAAAAAGAAGCTATTGATAAGATGTTTACTCGTTTCCAAAGACTGGAAGAGGATCGTAATACTACGATAGAGGGTACTGGACTTGGTCTTGCGATTACCAAACAATTAGCTGAATTAATGGGTGGTAAAGTTATTGTTCATACTATATATGGTAAGGGTTCTAAGTTTACTGTTGTTTTAAATCAAAAAATTGAACAGATGGATATGAAAGAAAAAGTTGCTTTCACAGAACATCTTGATTTAACGGATGTTAAGATTTTAATTGTAGATGATGCTCCTTTAAATTTAAAAGTTGCGGTTAAGTTATTTGAAAAATATCAAGCAAATCATATTGATACTTGTTCTAGTGGTTTTGAGTGTATTGATAAGATTCGATCTGGGGAACAATATGATTTGATTTTCTTGGATGATATGATGCCTAAGATGAGTGGAGTAGAGACTTATCATGAATTACAAAAGTATCCTAATTTTCATGTTCCAATTGTTGCTTTAACAGCGAATGCAATTACGGGAATGAGGGAAAAATATTTATCTGAGGGATTCCAAGATTATTTAGCAAAACCAATTGAACAAACTGAACTTATTCGAGTATGTAATCGATTACTTGGAAGAGAGTATACAACTACTTCTATGGATCCTGTTAAAGAAGAAAATGTAGAAGAAAAAAATAAAGTTATTCCTGTTGAGACAAATATTGAAGAACTTGTCTCTCAATATGTAGAATTAACGGATTCTGGAGAAGAGTTCCCAACTACGATTTCTACTATGCCTCAAGAGATTCCAACAACAGAACCTGTTTCTAATCAGGCTGATATTCTTCCTGTTGTTGATTTAAATTTACCTTCTACTACTCCTTCTACAACGGCACCTACAGAGGTTTATGACCGAGACTATTTAGCAAATAATGGGGTAGATTTTGATAAAGCATTAGAACTTCTTGGAGATATGGATATGTATGATATGACGATACAAGATTTTCTTGCAGAAGTAGAAGACAAATGGAATCGTATGAAAGAGTATCTTGCAACTCATAATATGGAAGATTATGCAGTAGATGTTCATTCTTTAAAGAGTGATTGTAAATACTTAGGTTTTATGCATTTAGCAGAAATTGCTTATGATCATGAATTGCATAGTAAAAATAATGATGTAGAGTATATTAAAGATCATTATTCTGAATTAGAAACAGAATATAATAGAGTATTATCTGTTGTGAAAAATTATGCTAGTCAACTTAAAAAAGAGTCTTAGGACTCTTTTTAAGTGTTTAATAAATAAATGGATAAAGATAGAATCGTTGCGAAGGATGATAATAATATATAGGGGATTAAATAATACTTTTTCTTATTATAAAGAAGGGATGTTTCTTCATATAAGAATAGGGTTGTTATTAATGTTAAAATACAGGATAAGAAACCTAGGAAATTGTTTTTTAATAAAAAGAATACTAGGATAAAACTTTCATTACATAGGTAATTGATTAATAGTGTTATTTTATACGATTTTGGGATTTCTTTCCACTTGTAAGAAACTATAATTTTATAGATTGTATAGGCTATTAAAATATAAATAATTGTCCAACTGATTGCATAAAAATACTTAGGTGGTGTAAAGAATGGTGTTTTTATTTTACTTAGGTAATTATAGTCTACTTTTATGAGATTACTTAAGAACCAGGGTAATAAACAAATGAAATAAATTACTATTTTTTTTATCATTTCAACATCTCCTCTTTTTTTATTTTATGTTTTATATTATAATATTATTAGTTTTTTAGGAGGAAATTTATGAGAGAAGATATCATGCTTGATGAAAAGAACGTAATAACAATGAAGCTTCTTCATTATTTTATTACAGAGAAAAATTATAATCCTATTATTCTACAAGGAGTAGAAGATGAGATTTGGTTAGAAAATTTAGATGAAGATTGTAAAGTTATTCGTATTGTTTCTAATTATATTCATAATGATGAACAGTTTGATTTTGATGTTTTTAAGACAAAGAGAATTTTAAAGAAAATCAAGAAAAAGACGTTTTCTTTTCGTTTAAATGTTATGAGTATCTTTTTAGATTTAGGGGATAATATTACGGAAGATATTAATTCTGATCCTAATTTAATGAGTATTAAGGTTACTGAAGAAGCTGATATTGGAAAGAGTAGTCTTATTACAAAATGGTTTCCTGACTTGGCTAAGAAATTGATTTATAATGAAAAGGGTGTGGAATTATTTATGAAGATAACGGGTGATATTAATCAACATAATAAAGAGGATGCTTCTCGATTAGAAAAAGTGTTTAAGAGTAAGACTCCTTATGTTACTTATTTTTTGATTGCGCTTAATTGTATTTTCTTTTTTGTTCCTCTTATCTTAGGACAATATGATTATGTTATTGATGCTTTATGTGTTCATGGTCCTAGTATTCGTGCAGGACAATATTATCGTTTATTAACGGGTATTGTGATGCATGGTAGTTTTATTCATTTATTTGTCAATTGTTATTCTCTCTATATTGTAGGTTCTCAGATTGAGAGTTTTCTTGGTAAAGTAAAATATATTATTATTTATCTTTTTGCGGGTTTAACAGGATCTTTACTTTCTATTACGTTAAGTGGTAGTGTTGGAAGTGTTGGAGCCAGTGGTGCAATCTTTGGTTTGATGGGAGCTTTAATCTACTTTGGATATTATTACCGAGTATATCTTGGAAATGTTGTTAAAACACAATTACTTCCTATCGTTGCTGTGAACTTAATTTATGGATTCCTTGCTCAAGGAGTTGATAATGCTGCTCATATCGGAGGATTAATTGGAGGAGCTATTATTACTATGGCTTTAGGAGTTAAGGATAAGTCTTCTACTTTTGAGAAAGTAAATGGATGGATTATTGCTGGAATCTTTTTAACTTTCTTAGGATATATGGGACTTGTTTTAGCTGGTAAATAACTACTATTTTTATAGTAGTTATTTTAGAATTCCTTTCATTTTGTTGTATTTGATTTGTGAAAATGTTACAATAATTGTATGATATTATAGTGAGGTGATATTATGCCACAAGAACAAACTAGCTTATTTGATATTCATGAAATTGATGCAAAAAATATTCGAGAGACTTTAAAGGAAGTTTATGAGTCTTTAGAAGAGAGAGGGTATAATCCAACCAATCAAATAGTTGGATACTTAATTAGTGGAGATCCTGGGTATATTTCTAGTTATAAAGATGCTAGAAGTAAGATACAGGAAATTGATCGTGCTAAGATAGTAGAAATTTTATTATTAGAATTTCAAAGTAAAAATAAATGAGATATTTGGGACTTGATTTAGGAAGTCGTACTTTGGGTGTTGCCCTTAGTGATCCTAGTGGTGTTTTAGCAAGTAAGCTTACCGTGATACGACATGAGGAAGAATATGATCGTTTGGTATTAGAAGTTTGTGAACTTGTTAAACAGTATGATATTGGTACTATAGTATTGGGTTATCCTCTTAATATGAATGGGACTGTTGGTCCGAAAGGGGAACTTAGTAAGGAATTTCAGAAAAAGTTAGAAGAAAAGGTTTCTATTCCTGTTGTTTTACAAGATGAGAGACTTACTACAAAAACTGCTACCGATGTTTTAATTTCTGGAAATGTGAGAAGAGAGAAGAGACATCAAGTCGTTGATTCTGTAGCGGCTACCATAATATTACAAACTTACTTAGATAGGAGAGAGAAATAAGATGAAAAAGAATTCTTTTAGTATGTTAGATGAAAATGGAAATGAAGTAGTTTATGATGTTTTATTTACTTTTGAGAGTGATGAGACTCATAAAAATTATATTGTATATACCGATAATACAAGAGATGAGACGGGTAATGTTGAAGTATATGCCTCTATTTATGATCCAGAGGATCCCCATAGTAAATTAGAAGCAATTAAGACAGAGAAAGAATGGAAAGTGATTGAGACGATTCTTGATACTTTACAAGAAGAAGTTCGCAATCATAAGAAGAAGGAAGAAAATAATGAGCAATAGCTCTTATTTTTTGGAGGTAGTATGGCTAAAAAGGTAAAACCAAAGCCACTTCTTATTGTTTTATTTCTACTAATCATTCTTCTTGTAGTTGGAGGAGGATTGATTGGTAGTTTTCTTTATTTAGAAAGTCCTGTAGATAAAGGAGATACGAAAGAGGTCGTTGTTACAATTGAGAGTGGTACGAATTCAGAAGAGATTGGAAAAATATTAAAAGAGAAGGATTTAATACGAAGTGTTAGTGTATTTAAACTTCGTTTGAAACTGGATCATGTAACTTCTTTAAAAGCATCAACTTATCGTTTTCAAAAGAGTATGTCTCTAAAAGAAATTGTTCGTGCTTTGGAAAAGGGAGTTATTAGTAATGAGGGAGATATTAAAATTACTTTTCGAGATGGAGAAAGAATAACGGATTACAGTGAAGAAATTTCTAAACGATTGGGAATTTCTTATGAAGATGTTTTGTCTGTTATGAAAGATAAAGAATTTATTCAAACTTTGATTCCTAAATATTGGTTTTTAACAGATGAAATTTTACAAGATGGAATCTATTATCCGTTAGAGGGGTATTTGGCTCCGAATACTTATTATTTTAAAAAGGAAGCAACGGTAGAAGATGTTATTATTCGTTTACTTGATCAAATGGAAGATGAATTAGAGGAATATCGTTCTATTATAGAAGAGAATCCTCATTATTATCTTACTATGGCATCTATTGTACAATTAGAGGGAACGAATACTGAAAATCGTGAAATGATTGTTGGTGTTTTTCAAAATAGACTTGCTGCTGGTATGAATTTAGGAAGTGATGTTACTACTTATTATGCTTTACAAGAAAGTATGAAAGTAGATTTAAGTGCTGATCAGTTTGCAACCATTAATCCTTATAATACAAGAGGGGCTAATATGGGTGGTAAAATGCCTATTGGACCTATTTGTAACCCTAATTCTTCTAGTGTTTTAGCAAGTACTCATCCTACAAAGAATGATTATTACTTCTTTGTTGCGGATAAGCATGGAAATATTTATTATACAAAAACAAGTGCAGAACATGCGAAAAAGGTTGCTGAAATTAAAGAAAATGGTGATTGGATTTTTGGTTAGGAAGGGTTGTCATGAATGTAGGGGAAGTTATTTATCAAATGAAGGAGTATGCAAAGGAAAATCATATTCCTATTATTACAGAAGAAGGATTACGATTCTTACTAGATTATCTTAAAAAAAATCATGTTCAACATATTTTAGAAGTAGGTACTGCTATTGGGTATTCTGCCATTTGTATGTGTAATCTTGATCCTTCTATTACGGTTGTTACGATTGAAAGAGATGAAGAGAGATATTTAGAGGCTGTTAAAAATGTCAAAAAAGCAGGAATGGAAGAGAGAATCCAATTAATTTATCATGATGCATTGGATGTTCATTTAGAAGAGAAGTTTGATTTTATCTTTATTGATGCTGCTAAGGCACAAAATATGAAATTTTTTCAAAAATTTTCTCTTCATTTAAAAGATGGGGGTACTATTCTTACTGATAATATGAATTTTCATGGATTGGTTTTTCAAAAAGAAGAGGAAATTGAAAGTAGAAATTTAAGACAGTTAGTTAGAAAAGTAAAAGATTATAAAACATTTTTAACGAAACAGGTGGACTACCAAACAAAGTTTTATGATATTGGAGATGGACTTGCTGTTAGTGTGAAGTTGTGATATAAGAAAAGAAAGAAAATATTCTTTCTTTTTTTAAAATAGTATATAATGATTGAGGTGATTCTAATGAAGATGATTGTGGAGCCTAGTTGTAAAAATTTTTCTTATTTATCTTATTGTGATGGGGTTATTTTACCATTAGAAGGATATGCAGTTGAGTCTGTTTGTTATTATACGATAGAAGAGATAGAAGCCATTTGTTTAGAGAAAAATTGTCAGGTTTTTGTAAAAGTAAATCGAAACTTTTTTCCAGAAGAGATGGATTCTTTAAGAGTTGTTTTAAAACGATTAGATTCTTGTGGAGTTCATGGAGTATTCTTTTATGACTTGGCTGTTTTACAAATAAAAAGAGAAGAACATTTATCTCTTTCTCTTGTTTGGAATCAGACTCATATGGTTAATAATTATCGTACTTGTGATTATTACTTTGACAAAGGAGTTTCTTATGCATTGCTTGGAAAGGAAATTACTTTAGAGGAGATTATAGAAATTATTCAGAAAAGTAAGATTTGTTGTATGGTGGAAGTTGTTTCGCTTCCAAGTGTTGCTTACAGTAAGAGAAAATTAGTGACTCATTACTATCAAGATTTAGGAGAGTCTGGTAGTCATGAATTAAAAGTGAAGGAAAAAATCACTGGGGACTTCTATGATGTTGTGGAAGATGATTTTGGTACTTGTTTTTACTTTGATAAAATCACGAATGGAACGACTGTTTTAAAAGATTTAATGGATGCAGGATGTGAATATATTGTTTTACGAGAATATGGTGTTCCTTCTTTTTGGGAACTTGTTATGGATACGAAGAAATATTTAGATGGAGGTTGTGTTTCTAAAGAGTATATCAAAAAATATCAGAAGTTAGGGGATAGTACCAATTTCTTTTTTAAGAAAACTATTTATAAGGTGAAGTAAATGAGAAAAATAGAATTATTATCTCCTGCGGGAGACTTAGAACGGTTAAAAGTAACTTTATTATATGGGGCAGATGCTGTCTATATCGGAGGAGAACAATATAGTCTACGTGCCAATGCGAATAATTTTTCTATAGAAGAAATTAGAGAAGGTTGTTCTTTTGCACATCAGTTGGGGAAAAAAGTTCATCTAACTTTAAATATTGTTTTTCATAATGAAGATATGGATGGAGTATGGGAATATATTCAAGATGTTGTAGATGCAGGAATTGATGCTTTTATTGTAAGTGATCCTTTTATTATTTCTTATATTAAGAAAAAACATCCACAAGTAGAGGTTCATTTATCTACACAAAATTCTACTAGTAATTATGAGGCGATTCATTTTTTTGAAGAAGAGGGAGTCAATCGTGTTGTTTTAGCAAGAGAACTTTCTAAGAAACAAATTGAAGAAATTATTGAGAAAGTTTCTTGTGATATTGAAGTCTTTATTCATGGAGCAATGTGTACTTGTTTTTCTGGGCGTTGTGCTTTATCTAATTATGTTACGAATCGAGATGCCAATAGAGGAGGATGTGCTCAGGTTTGTAGATTCTCTTTTGAAAATTCTGATAAAAAAGATTTTACTTTTGCAACAAAAGATATGAATATGGCATCTTATATTTCTGATCTTATTGCTATGGGAGTTCGTAGTTTAAAAGTAGAAGGTAGAATGAGATCTCTTTATTATTTAGCTGTTGTTATTGGTACTTATCGAGCTATTATTGATGATGTGTATCATCATTCTCTGACGGATGAAAAATTAAAGATTTATCAAGAAAGATTAGATAGAGTTGCTAATCGAGAGACTTCTTCTCATTTCTTTATGAAGGAAGCAGACTATACTGATCAATATTATAGTGGAAGAAGTGAAGTATCTAACCAGGATTATTTAGGACAAGTAATTTCTTATGATAAGATACAAAAGAGATTAACATTTTATGAGAGAAATTACTTTGAAGAAGGAGATACCATTGAATTATTTACTCCCGGTGGAGAGCATCTAGAATTTGTTGTTTCTAACCTTTATCATGAGAAGGAAGGAGAAGTTACTGTTGCAAGACACCCAGATGATATCTATTCTCTTTTCTTAGATACTACGATAGAGATTCCTGAATATTCTATGTTAAAAATTATTAAGAGACATTAGGAGGTTTTTATGACAAAAAATGAAAAACTAGCTAAGGAAAATTTTTTAAAGAAAGAAAGTTATTTAAGTCCTTTTGCTACGAAAAGTAGTGATGCTTACCGAGTATCTGTTGAGGATGATCAAGATATTCGTCCTCCTTATTTTCGAGATATTGACCGAATTATTTATTCTTTAAGTTATACAAGATATATGGATAAGACTCAAGTTTTTACAAGAAGTCAAAATGATCATATTAGTAAGAGAATTACACATGTACAATTAGTGAGTAAAGTTGCTCGTACGATTGGGAGAGCTCTTAATTTAAATGAAGATTTAATAGAAGCAATTGCTTTGGGACATGATATCGGGCATACTCCTTTAGGACATGTTGGGGAAAGTTTATTAAATGAAATTAGTTTACGAGAATTAAATTGTTATTTTGCGCATAATATACAAAGTGTGCGACATCTACAATATGTTGAAAAAAATGGAGAAGGGCTTAATCTTTGTGTTCAAGTATTAGATGGAATTATGTGTCATAATGGAGAAATGTTATCTCCTAAATACGAAGTACAAGAGAAAAGTTTTGATGAAGTTTTTCAAGAATATGAAGATGCTTATCAAGATTTAGGAAAGTCTTCTCATAATCGACCTATGACACTAGAGGGGTGCGTTGTTCGAATTAGTGATATTATTGGGTATATTGGAAGAGATATTGAAGATGCTATTATGATAGGTAAAATAAAAAGAGATGAGATTCCTAAAAATATTGTTCATGTTTTAGGATGTACGAATAAGGAAATTATTAATACTATTATATTAGATCTTATTGATCATAGTATGGGAAAACCTTATCTTGAGATGAGTGAAGAGGTTTATCATGCTTTACTTGATTTAAAAAAATTTAATTATCAACATATTTATCAGTATAGTATTCTTCCAAATGAAAAAGAATATTATCGTCAGGGTATGAATAAAATCTATAAGCGATATGTAGATGATATTTTAAAAGATAATCATGAGAGTGTTATTTATAAGACTTTTTTAGATTCTCAGAGCGATGAATATTTAAAAAATAATTGTCCTGAAAGAAAAGTTATTGACTTTATTGCTGGAATGACGGATGAGATGTTTTTGAGAGAAATTGAGAGTTAGAGTTGCAATTTATTTCAAAATATGATATAATGATGGAACTTTAGGGGTACCATGGGAGGTTACTATGAAAGATTATTTATTAGATGATAAAAAAGGAGCTTCAAAATATATTCGTGAAGCTAGAGAAGATGGAAAAGGGAACTTATCCATTGAATTTGGAGATGGATCTGTGTTTAGAAATATTGAAGCATGTCCAGAAAATATTCAAAAAATTGTAGAAGTTCAAGAAGCACAAGCTAAGAATGGAATTAAGAACATGTCTTCTTATATTAATCGTGAGAAGAGTTCTAAAGTACGTACTATTTTATCTGGACTTGGTTCTGTTGCTGGTAGTACTCTTTTATCTGTTATTGCAAGTTCTTGTCTACAACAACCTATGAATCCACTTATTGTTACTGCTGGAATTGGTGCTATTACGATTTTAGGTACTATTCCTGCTTATTGTAGATTACGCAAGGATCATGCAAAAGTAGAAGAGTTAAGTAAGTTAAGATATCGTAATGAACATTTATCGGAATTGAGAAGCTATGCAAAATATCCAAATGCTTTAGCAGGAATTCGTCCTAGATTATCTAGTTGGATGAAAAAACAAGAAGATCCATTTAGTATTTTATCGATTGATGAATTTAGTGAAGAAGATTTAAGAAAAATTGTTTCTAATATGGATGTTGAAGAGGCTTATCAATTTCATTATCAAGAAGAAAGTAAAGGAAAAGCAAAATAAAGTTTTTGATATTGAATTATTCTCTAAAATGTGATATACTATGGCATGTTGAGTCTATTGTGACTTACTGTTTCAATTTTAAATGATGAATGAGGTGATTTAAATGGGAAATAAAAATACAGTTTATTTAACACAAGAAGGATTAGATGATTTAAAGAAAGAGTTAGACGACTTAATTAATGTTCGTCGACCTGAAAATATTCAAGCAATTAAAGAAGCTAGAGCTTTGGGAGATTTATCTGAAAATGCAGAATATGATGCTGCTAGAAATGAACAAGCTCAAATTGAAGATCGTATTAAACAACTTGAAAAAATGTTAGAGAATGTTTCTATCATTACAGAAGTTGCTACAGATAAAGTTGGTATTGGTAATACTGTTTCAATTAAATATGTAGATGATGATGAAGAAGACGAATACCGAATTGTTGGTAGTCAAGAAGCTGATCCATTTGAAAGTAAAATTTCTAATGAGAGTCCTATTGCGAAAGCATTATTTGATCATAAAGTAGGAGATATTGTTACTGTAGAAAGTCCTAATGGAGACTATCAAGTAGAAATTATTGATATTAAATAAGATAACAAAATGCATGTTATCTTTTTTTGTATCTTTGAAAAGTTTTAAAAGAATGCTATAATCTTATTATATGGTAGGGAGCGAAGTTTATGTTTATCGGTTATTACAATAAAAGTATTATTTTAACATTTATCGGTTTATTTTTTACGATTCTAGGAATTAAGTTTTCATTTGATCATCAGCTTGTCCTATCATTGATTTCTTTATTACTTTCTGGCTTGTGTGATACTTTTGATGGCACTGTTGCTTCTCTTGTTAAAAGAAATAAAGAAGAGAAACTTTATGGAGTTCAATTAGATTCTTTAGTTGATGTTATTTGTTTTGGACTTTTTCCTATTATTATATGTATTCATTTAGGTTATAACTCTTTTTGGAATATATTCATCTACTTTATTTTTTTATTTTGTGGTGTCAGTAGACTTGCTTTTTTTAATGTTGATAAAGATAACCAAAAATACTTTAGAGGGTTACCTATTACTATGAGTTCTTTTATTCTCAGTTCTATTATGTTAATTACAATAAATGAAATTGTTATTATGGTTAGTTTACTATTACTTTCTGTTTTATTTGTTCTTAATTTTAAAATTCCTAAATCAAGTTTTGGCCTTAAAATATTATATTTAATCATTGGACTTTTTATTATCGGGATGTTAGTAATTAAAATGTGAGGTTTGTATGAAAGATAGAAGTATTAAATTATTTTTTAATTTTTTTCTAATTCCTTTTATATTTATTATTTTTTTCTTTTTATGGAGTGCTTTTTTGAGTTCTTTAGAATTAAAAGTAGTAAGTATAAAATGTTGTATTTTAACTTTTTTTCTATTAAATGTGATTGGTATCATTCTTCTTTTTTTTACGAAAAGTACTAAAAAAACATTTTTTATTATTTTTTTGTTTTTCTCTATATTAACTATTATTAATCAGTATAAAATTATTTATATGGATACCCCTTTGTTTTTGAGTGATATTCATTTTTTGCAAAATTATAAAAATATATCTACTTTTACGGAAAATTCCTTTTTTAGCACTACGTTACAAATATTCTGCAGATCGATTCCTTTTATTTTAGGGTTTATTGCAATTGTTTTTTTATTGAATAAAATGAATGTTGATTTTAATAGAAAAGAGGTAAGATATAAGAGTCTTGCTAGTTTTATTATTTTGATTTTATTTCTAGTGATTAGTAGTTATTATAAAAACAATACGTTAAAGTTCATATATGAAGATAAATTAGTACAACTTGATTCTTACAATTCTTATAAACTTTTATATTATTATTATGGATTAGTAGGCGGGATTTACTATCAATATTTGAATAATTTGGTTTTTGTAAAACCGGATGGTTATCAAGAAAAAAAGGCAATTCAATTAGAGAAAAGTGTTGATCATTTGAAAGGGAATATTGAAGATGCTAATATTATTGTTATCTTATCAGAGTCTTTTTTTGATATAAGCAAATTAGATCAAAATATTACTTTTGATCAGGAAGTAACTAAAAATTTTAATTCTTTAAAAGATAAGGGGCAACTTGTTCAAATGCTTAGTCCTGTGTTTGGAAGCTTGACTAGCAATGTTAGTTTTGAATTACTAAGTTCTACTAATATGACTTATTTTGATGAAGGATATGTTCCTTATGTAGATTTATATAAAGATTCTTTGAAAAGACCTTCTCTTGTAGATGATTTAAGAAAAAATGGTTATGATACTACTCTAATTTTAGGAAGTGATTCGTACCATTCAGAAGATATTATGAAAAGTATAGGTTTTCAACAATATTACTTAAAAAACAATAAGAAATATCATAAAGGTCTCTATGTGTCTGATGATTATTTAGCTGATGTTTTAATTGATCAGTTAAAAGGCAATCAAAAGAAATTTGTTATGATAGAGACCATGCAAGCTCATATGCCGTACCAAAAATATAATTATTCAAATTATGATTTAAAAATAAAAAAGACGAATCTTAGTCAAATTAATCAAGATGTTATGCTTAGTTATGCACAGGGAATTTATGATGCAGATAAAATGTTAGGAAAGGTTTATGACTATATTGAAAAACAAGATGAAAAATATATTTTATTATTTTTTGGGGATCATTTACCTTTATTAAAAAATAGTGATTATGAGTTGGTCTATGATTCTCTAGATTATTTCCATACAAAAGATGCTTTGCAAAATACATTCCGAAAATATAATACAGAGGCTTTAGTGCTTAGTAATTTTGATTTTGAAGTAGATTTTCCTAATTATTTAGGTTATGACATGCTTTTGAATACTGTTATTCATCAATTAGATATTGATACTCATCCATACTTTTCCTACACTTATGAAACTAGTAAGAAATTACCTGTTCATAATCGTTATATATTAATCGATCAAGATGGGAAATTAAGAAATGATTTTTCTGTACAAGAAAAAAAGATTATTCAAGAGAGAAGTTATGTTACTTATAAAGAGTTTATTGGAAAGTGAAAACAACTATCAATCATAAAAGGATGGATTTTTCCATCTTTTTTTATTATCCTCTTTCTATTTTTTCATAAATAGGTTATACTTAATATGGTAATAATAGGGGAGTGTGTACTGTATGATTATACGTAAACCTTATGCTTTTTTAATTAAAAACTTTCGTAAAATTCATATAGCATTGTTGCTCATTGGTCTTTTTGTTTTTTATAAGACTATTGATACGGCTAACTTTGTTAATGCTTTTATGAAAGAAGGTACTTATGATTTATATGCGGATCCTGTCACAAGACACATTACAACGTTGATGACAGTGGGCCTTTTCATATTAATTGTTGGTAGTATTGCTTTGTTATTTTTATTGTTACACAAGAAGAAACCTTGGAAGACCTATTTGATTCCTGTTGCTACGTACGTATTGCTTTTCTTTGTGTTATCCATGATTAAGGGTTTCTTTGGCTCTTATACAGAATCTGTTGATGCAGCAGACTTACGTTTAGCAAGAGATTTGCTTATGATTTTTTTAGTTGCTCAATTACCAGCATTAGCTATTTTTGTTATTCGTATCTTTGGATTAGATGTTAAAAAGTTTGATTTTAATGCTGATTTGGAATTTCTTGATTTAAGTGAAGAAGATCGTGAAGAAATAGAAGTTAGTTTAGACTTTGATATCCATGCTTTAAAAAGAGTTTGTAGAAGATTACTTAGAAATTTAGGATATCTTTACCGAGAACATAAAATTATTAGTTGGATTCTTATTGTTTTTGTATCTGTCTTTGTTCTTTACAATGCATATGTATTCTTATTTGTTACTCATAAAAGTTATAAGCAAGGACAATTGTATCGTGCAAATGGATATTCTTTCCAAATTACGAATTCTTATTTTACAGATAAAGACTATACTGGAAATATTATTTCTAAAGAAAGTAACTTTGTGGTCATTGAAGTGAAAGTTAAAAATAATGAGGAACCTAGAAAGTTTGATACGGGTAATTTCCACCTAAAAGCAGGATCTAAGGATTATGTTACATCAGAGACTACTTATGCGAAAGAATTTGAGGATTTAGGGGCTTCTTATAGTAGAGTAAAAGAATTAAAAAGAGATGAAGAAATTACTTTCTTAATTATCTATAAAGTCGATAAAAAATTTAAAAAAGGTAGATTTGTTTTATATTACCAAGAAGAAAATGGTATTTATAAACTACGTAAGATCAAATTAAAGATAAAAGATTTAACAGAAATGGAAGAGACTAAGAAATTAGAGTTTGGAGAATTCTTTGATGTAGAAATCTACAAGAAAGAAGATACGATTACGATAGAGGATGTTGAATTTAGTGATGAACTTACTTATAAAATGAATCGTTGTACTTCTAATCATTGTGAAATTGTAGAAGAAAATTATCAGGCTCCAAAAGATAAAAAAGTCCTTGCAATTACCTTTGCTTCGGATGCTTATGAGTCCAAAAACGTGATTGACTTTTTAAAGAAGTATGGTAGAATTAGTTATAAGGATAGTAAAGGGAAAACAAAGGCTGTAGATATCAAGGCAGCGGTTAATAAAACGTATCTTGGAAAAGTGGTTTATTTGGTGGTTCCAAAGAAATTGGATACCTATAAAAATGTTGAATTATTATTTACAATTCGTAATAAGAGTTATAGTTATTCATTAACATAGGAGAGGATAAAATGCAAAAAGGACATGGAAAATTATTAAAGTTTGTTATTGTGTTAGTTATTGCAGGAGCATTTGTATGGTTTTTAATATTATCTCCTATGATTCAATTTCATAAAAATGAAAAAACATTAGAAGATGCTGCTAGAAGATATTTTGAATTAAATAGTAGTCAATTACCAACAGGAGAAAGAGTTAAAACTCTTTCTTTAAACACGTTATATAAAGGATCTTATTTAAAAGAAGATTTTAAAATTCCATATTCTTCTGAGTTGTGTTCTTTAGAAAAGAGTTGGGTTAAGGTTCGTAGAGAAAATGGAGAGTATCAGTACTATGTTTATTTGGATTGTGGTATGATGTCTTCTTCTATTGATCACAAGGGACCTACGATTCAATTAAATGGTAAAGAAGAAATAACCGTAGAATTAGGAGAAAAGTTTAAAGATCCTGGAGTTAGTAGTGTTGTTGATGATAGAGATGGAAAGATGGATACCAAAACAGTTACTGTTAAAGGTAAAGTAGATACTAGTAAACCAGGCACTTATGAACTTACTTATTCTGCAAGTGATAGTTTAAGCAATAAGACTACTGTTAAACGAGAAGTTAAAGTTGTTAAAGTACTAAAGAGTATGGTAAAAGCCGATTTAGGAAAAGAAAAGAATTATAAGGGTAATCCTGAAAACAATTATGTTCGTTTATCTAATATGCTATTTAGAATCTTTGGTTTAGATGATGATGAAAATGTTATTTTAGTTTCTGATCAAGATATTAGTAATGTTAACTTTACGAAAATTGATCAATGGTTAGAAGAAGTTTACATGACTCATCTTACAGAAGAAGCTAAAAAACTTTTAGTAAAATCTAAATTCTGTAATATGAAAATAAATGAGAATAACTTGGATACTACTAAATGTACTTCTTATTCTGAAAAGAAATATGTTTCAATTCCTTCTGTTGTGGATGTAAATTTGGCAGAGAATGATGAAGGTAACTTTATGAAACCATCTACTATGTCTTGGGTTGCCAATCCTAAAAATGGTAAAGAAGCATATGTTACACGTGCCATTTTCTTTGGTGATTCTTTGGGACAGGATTTCTATTTAGATGATGCGACTTACAACTATGGTGTTCGTCCTAAATTGGTTATGAAGGGAAGCACATTAATTACAGGTGGAAAGGGAACACAAACTGACCCTTACACTTTCGGAGAAACAAAAAAGGCAAAAGGTGGTTCTAATTTAAATACTCGTTATCCTGGGGAGTATATCACAAGTAATGGTTATTTATGGAGAATCATGGAAGTTATGGATGATGGAACCACTAAAGTGATTTCTGATGATACTTTGGGAACACTTTATGATCGACCTATGGCTTTTTCTTACCGTGGTGGCAAAAACATTAAGTATGATACGAAAGACAAAGATAGTCATGCTTACGTTATCAATAATAAATCAAGCGAATATATTGATGTTTCTATCTTTTCCACTCATGAAATTAAAATCCCTGTTTACAAAAAGAAAATTGTTTATGGAGAAGTTAGCAAATACAATACTTTAAAAGTTAAACTTTCTGCACCTAGTATGTATGATATGTTTAGTGCTCAATCTTTAGTTGATGGCTATGAAGCTCATTCTTACTGGCTTTGTGATACAGCACCAAGTGGAGAAAGAGTTGCAGGTGCAATTACAGATATTGGAGTTCCGGTTAATCAAATGATTCCCTATTATGAACAGTTTGGTATTCGTGTTGTTGGCTTTTTAAAGAAAAATACGGTTATTAGTAGTGGAAAAGGTACATATGAATCACCTTATAAATTAAAATAGAAAGGAAAGGTAGTATGAGAGGTAGAAAAAAGAAGTTGAGTGTAACACTCAAAAGGTGGAATGTTGTCTTGCTTATTGTCCTTATCGCTTTTATTGGTATTCTTTGTTATTTACTTGGAATGAAATTGTTTGGTAATAAAGATTACTATGAAGTTCAATCTAGAGAAGAAAATATCAAGAAATCCAAGAAAAGCGATACTCCTGATCATGAGACAATTGGATGGGTAAGAGTTCAAGGAACGAACATTGATTATCCAGTATATGGTGTATTATCAAGAGATTTTGATTATCCGGTTGTTTCTGATACATTTACTTGGTCTTTAAGCGATGACTCTGAATTTCATAATACAATGTTAGTTTATGGACATAATATTATGAATCTTGGACCACAACCAGTTGCACATGATAAAAATTTTATCCGCATGGAAGAGTTAATGAACTTTGTTTATTATGATTTTGCAAAAGAAAACTTATATATGCAGCTTAGTATGAATGGTGAAAATTATCTTTATAAAATTTTTGCAGTTAACTTCATGAAAGTTAGAGAACTAGATCAGTATCCAAAAGGGGAGTTTAGTGATACTGTAAAAGCAACATATCTTGATGAAATTATGAGTTCTTCTATCTATGATTATGATGTAAAAATTGATGAAGATGATAAAATTTTATCTGTTATTACTTGCAGTAGATTTTTTATGGATGATACTAATTATGATTTCATTGTTACTGGTAGATTAGTTGAAGAAGGGGAAAAGGTTGAATCCTATAAGGTTTCCCGTAATAAAAATTATGTAAAAGTTGATGATATTTTGAAAGGAGCTGACGAAGATGAAACAAAAGAAAATGCTTAAAGGATTAATTGGGGTTATTTGTGTTTTAATTTCTTTTTGCTTACTAATGCAATTCAGTTACGCTTACGAAACTGATGGAAACGGCTATTGTAAAAAAGATGATAAAGAATTCAACTTTGATTTTTATAAGGGATTATTTGGAATAACTGAAGATACCTCTAATTATACTATCGTTCGTCAATGTGGTGATGATTATAGTGATGTTAGAGATATTCCTCTGTATGTTAGCGGAAAAAGTAATGTTTCTAGCATCAGTGGAGATGAACATGATGGTAAGACTTGGTTATCATGTTCTGACCATTCTGATCTTAGCACTTTAGTTGTTAGTCCATCTAGTGATGGAGATGTAACTATTTCTCTTAGTACAAATGAGGGTACGGAGGTTAAAGCTTATTCTAAAGATCCTAATAGTTGTAAATTACTTAATCCTTCATTTGAGGTTTCTTTTGAAAATACGTCACCTTCTTACCATAGTGTTCCTGTTCCAACACCTAATTATGAAGCCTATGTTGGTGGGCAACATATTGATTGTGATACGAATACTGTTTTAGTAAATGCTATTACAGGGGAAAGAGTTCCTATTACAAATCCATCTTTTGAATATAGTTTTTGTGAATCTAAGAAAAGAGCTATAAGTGAAGGAAACTCTTATGATGGTGACGAAGTTAAAAGCAAGAAAAATACTTTTAAGTGTGACTATACTCAAGTAGTAACTAGTGAGGAACAAAAGGAAGGAGAAGATTACTTTACAAATCTTCATTCGACTTATGCTGTAAAAGTAACAGAATCCAATCCTCAAAAGTATGTTTATCATTATTCTCCTAATCACGTAAAAGAAGTTTCTGCTACTTGTAAAATCACTTGTCAAGAAGCAGTTGATGTACAATATGGTCCTCCTGTAGTATCTCGTGCTGGAATGTGTTTTGAATACACGGTTCGAGTTACTAGTAGGGTTTCATGCGGTATGACTACTCCTCCTCCAGTACCAGATCCTGTTCCGAAAAAATATTGTACTCCTAATCCTGTATGTTCGCATGGATCCGGTACATATGAACAAGGAGGACCTAATGATGACTTTGATGCTTGTATCAAAAATTGCGATGGAGGAAAGTATTCAAAAAAATGTTCAAATAAATGTTATCAACAAGTTTATGGATCTATATCTGCAAGTGCCAAGGTAAATTCAACATATTTTGATTCATTATCTGCATCAAAATTGAAAAGTAGCAGTGTAATTTTTGGTAACCAACTAGATTATAGTAATGGTGCTAATTTATGTCAGGGATATTACGATAATCAAAATGGAATAATTAAATGGATTGGAACAAGTAATGGTGGTAAAACTCCTGGTAGATGGTATTGTGAAAATAATTATAGATGGACTAGACATACTGAAGGTTCATGTGGGGGCTATGGAGTTTATGAAAAGGATGGGTTCTTTAGACAAACAAAAGATTCTGGTTATTGTCATGATGGATGTTCTTGGAATAATTGTCGTGGAGATGTATATTTAAATCCATCTTATACTGTTAATGGTGAGACTTTTAGCATGGAAAAAGATCAGAAAGCTAATGAAGCAGCTTATCAATCATTAATTGATGAATGTAGTGCAAAAGCTACTTGTTCTACAACGGAAGCTACATTTACAATTAGTGCAGATGTTAATCGTAGTGGTAGTAAGGTTACTTATGATTTCCCATATTCTACAAAGAAAGATACTATTACACATTTTAATAATGATATAGTTGCTTCTACTCAGAATAACAAAGATACAACATTATTGCCTGATTATCCAAAACAATATAATGGTTTATGGGGATGCTATCGTGATGGATCATTATTACCTGGAGATTTAGGTACTGGTACTGATCGTTATCGTTCTACTTGGTCTTTCCCAACGACATGGATGAATGCTAAAACAGGTGAGATTTCTTATACTTCTCAATGTTCTATATATACTGATGATAATTGTTCTTGGGCACCTCAAGAGAATCTTTTCTGTATACCGGGTGATGCAAGCAATGTAAATGTTAAATATTGGTCTGTTTATAGATTAAAAGAAGCTTCACAATTAGGATATGATTTCTCTACGTTTGATGAAAAATATGATGAAATTTGTCATTATAGTTCAACTCCTACATCTTATCGTGTTGCAGGAATGACTGCTGTAGATGAATCCGATATTACATGGAATATTCATGCTAAAACAACTAAGTTTGGATATTTTGATTGGAACTTTAATATTGATTGTTTCTATGCAATAAATGATGATCCATTATGTGGAGATACGTGTTGTGAAAAAGGGACTTGTGAGACTCCTCCTACTATAAAAAAGGAATGTACTGTTGATGATGAGCCTCGTATTAGACCTACTGATCTAGAAGACATGTTCCCAGATGAGAAGGGTGCTGCAACGGATTCTGAGACAACAGGAAGAATTCCTGGTTATAACTGGTCTGGATATGCTATTAATAATAAGAATGAAAGTTATAAGAGCAATCCTGTTGAATATATGAAGAATTTACAGAGAACTGCACGTGAAGCTAAGAGTAGTGGTACTGCTATTTATTCTAATGATAATTTGGATTATGAATTTATTCTTTATCCTTCTACTCTTCGTAAGATGAGAAAAGATGGAGTTAATCTTGGTGGTTCGAATAACTACGCTGCTTTTGAAGATAGTGATTTCTTGTTTAATAAAGAAACTGGAATTATTCGATATAGAAGTACAAAAATCAGAAATTTAGGTACGGACAATAAGATTCCTAATGGTAATCAAATTTATTGTAATAATATGTTTAACTGGAATACTACTGAATGTGATGATGTCCATGAATAAGGAGGTTTTAAGATATGAATAAAGGTATTTTAGCGGTTGGAATTATCTTACTTGCTTTGATTGCTTTAAATTTATTAAATGTATTAAATAATTATTCTACTGGTAGTGAGTTAGATTATTATCTATTGAAGGAAACTACAGATGCTGCTATGCTGGATGCTGTTGATTCTTACTATTATAAAACATGTGGCCTATATCGTATCGATAAAGAAAAATTCGCTGAGAGTTTTCTTTATCGATTCGCCACGAATGTGGATGCTTCTAGAGGTTATAAAGTAGGTTTCTATGATATTAATGAAGTACCTCCTAAAGTTAGTGTTAAAATTGATTCTTTAACTACACTTGGTTTTAATCAAAGAGATGGTGATGAAGCTACAGCTGCTACTATTTCTACTAGTTATGATGCTATTTTAGAGTCTAATGCAATCTCAAATGTTGATACAGAAATTAATTTAAAATCAAAATCTGAAGCTTGTATGAAGTTAAATAACTTGTTATCAGGTAAAGAATAATTTATAAGGAGGATAAAAATGGGAAATTTAACGACTGGTATTCGTAAGTTTTTGCAAAATAAAAATACGGTTACTGTAGTAGGTGTTGTACTTTGTATCTTTGTTATTTATTTTGCTTATACAATGCGTATTAAAAGTTCTATTAATCCAATTACTGTTCCTTATGCTGCAGAACAAATTCCTGCAGGAACGCAGATTACAGAAGGAATGATAGCTACTAGACAAGTTCCACCTTCTATGCTAGAAGGAGATGTTATCACTAATATGGGTGAGATAGTAGATAAATATTCTGCTGCTGATGTTGTTATTCCAGAAGGAAGTTTGTTCTATAAAAGAGCAGTTGTTGAAAAAGAACAATTACCTGCAAATATCATTTTGCAATATCCAAAAGGATATGTTTTATATAACTTAGCTGTTGATACAACAAGTACTTATGGTAACTCTGTTTATCCAGGTAATTATATTGATATTTATTTAAAAGCTGTTAATAAAATTAATGATAATGATCCTAATGCTTTAACAAGAGATGCTGATAAAATTATGTTAGGTAAATTACTTGCTAATATTGAAGTTTTGGCTGTTAAGGATAGTTCTGGAAAAGCTGTTTTCCAAAATATTGATGAAAATAGAACACCATCTATGGTTGTATTTGCTTTACCAGAAGAATATTACATTTTACTTAAAAAGGCAGAATTTATGAGATCTTATGATACTTCATTGATTCTAGTTCCAACAAATGAAAGTTTAAAAGATGAGCCTGCTGATCTTGAGGTTAGTAGTGATCAATTAAAAGATTGGATTAATGAAAATACTGTTTGGACAGAGAATTAATCAAAGAATAAAAAGATAAAAAGGGATGTGAGTATATGAACGAAAACATATTTGATAAGTTAGACTTTGGACCATTTCGTTCCTTGTTAGATAATGATGATATTACCGATATTTCTTATGATAATAATGGACAAATATGGATTCGTTCTTTAACTCAAGGTTCTATGAGAGTAGAGATCGAGGGAGCTACTCCTGAATTTGTTGAAAAGCTTGCTTTCCAATGTTCTAACGTAATGGGTACAACATTTAATAATGCAAAACCATTTTTGGATGCTGAATCTGCTGAATTACGTATGAACTTCGTACATCAGTCTATTGCAACAAATGGAATTGCTCTCGTTATTCGTAAAACTCCCGCCAAGATAAGACTTAATAAAGATAAGTTACTTGCCGAGGATTATTTTACGGAATCTATTCATGATTTTTTAATTAGATGTGTACAGGGACATTGTAATATTATGGTTGCTGGAGAAACTGGTTCTGGTAAAACAGAGTTTGTTAAGTATTTGGCTTCTCATACAGCTACGAATGAAAAGATTATTACAATTGAAGATACTTTGGAATTACACTTGGATAAAATTTATCCACAACGTGATATTGTTGCGATGAAGACTAATAATGTTGCTAGTTATTCTGATGTATTGGTTACTTGTATGCGTCAAAATCCTAAATGGATTTTATTATCAGAGGTTCGTTCTGCTGAAGCTGTTTCGGCTGTACGTAACTCTATTTCATCAGGACACAATATTTTATCAACCATTCATGCGGATAAAGCATCTGCTATTCCGTATCGTCTTTACTCCTTAATGGAGACTGATCTTGATGTTAATCAGTTTTTAACAACGATTTATCGTTATATTCAAATTGGTGTCCATATTAAGGCATTTTATAGTAAAGAATATGGTAAATTTCATCGTGAATTAGATGAGGTTGCTGAATTCTATGTTGATGATAATAATGTTCCT
This sequence comes from uncultured Bacilli bacterium, assembly GCA_947632595.1. Taxonomy (GTDB): domain Bacteria; phylum Bacillota_I; class Bacilli_A; order RF39; family UBA660; genus UBA3789. The sequence goes on from CANRPY010000012.1 coordinate 22,751, forward strand.
CAATCAAGAATTATTTATCAAAAACAAATGGGCAAAATGATGATGTGTAAACCTAGTGCTCATTTGGTTGAATATTTAGAGAATCAAAATATACAAGTACGTGACATTATTGAAGGATTACCAGATGAATTACCATTAGTGGAAGCTAGTGATGATTTTGTAAAGGAAGAAGCTACTACTTCTCCAAGTTCTGAGTCTTCTGTTTCTACAGAGACTCCATCTGAGAAAAAAGAGGAGGAAGGACCTGTTCTTGTTTCTAGTGAGGAAGCAACAACTTCTAATGTTCCTGGTGCTAAACCAGATGAACAAGTTGTTCCTGTAACAGGTGCAGAAGTTGGACAAGCAGAATCTACTCCAGTTCTTTCTTCAAATGGAAATGTTCAACTTGGTGCTCAAGTTGTTTCTACTGCACTTCCTACCTTGGAAGCTGCTGATCCTGGTGTTATTGCTGCTGTACAACAGGTTCCTGTTAGTGCGCCTCAGGTTGTTATTCCTCAAGCAACACAACCTGCGGCTTTAACACCTCAACCAAGTGTTGTTCCACAACCAAGTCCAGTAGCTCCAACGCCTGTTCCACAAGCTGGTGCTGTTCTTCCACAGCAAGCTGTTGCCTCTCAACCAGTGATTCCTCAGACTGTTCCACAACAGTCTGCAACGGGAGGAGTTCCACAAGTTACAAGTAATCCTGTCATTCCTAATGTTGGCCGTTTAGATGGGTAGAGGAGGGATGCTATGTATATTGAAGAGTTAATTATTATTATTGTATTTGTTGTTGGTATTTATCTATATCGTAATTATAAAGGTGAAAACGTAGGTAAATATGTACTAGGGCAAGTACAAGGTATGTATGAAAAATTTGCTCCTTATTCTTTCCAAGTTGTTCGTGAAAAAACAAAACAATTAGGACAAGAATATACTGTTAGGCAGTATACTATGCAGGTAGTACTATTTGCTGGATTTGCGGGAGTTGTTTCTTATTTATACTTTTATAATTTAATTATTAGTGTTATATATGCTGTTGTTGCTGTTTCTTTTGTTCCTTATTTAGCATATCTAAGATGTAAAAAAGTATATTCAGAATTTATCTTTGAGCAAATTCAAGTATATACTTCTAATACAATTATGGAATTTGGTACTACACAATCTTTTGTAAAAGCACTAGAGGGTGTTGCTAATTCTGGAGTATTAGAGGATCCTGTTCTTTCTGATGTTAGACAAATGATTAGTATGTCATATGATAATGGTACCATTGATGAAGCTCTTGACTATATGAGTAAATTATATCCTTACTATATTGTTAAGAATATGCATCAATTATTCTTACAAATTACAAAAGAGGGTGCTCGTGATTCTGCAGACTCTCTTGAAAATATGCAATTAGATATTGATATGCTTGTTGAGAGTGTATATCGAGATAGAATTGAGAGAGCAACTTTCCATAAATCATTTGTTCAATTTGGTATTATGCTTTACTTACTTGTCATGTTAGTTCAATACTTATTAGGACGAGATACTTATTTACAATTACTTGAAAAATGGTACGTTCAATTTTTAATGCATGGTGTTTTAATTGTTAATACTTTCTTCTTGGTTAAGGGAGAAAAATATTATTATGAGAATGTAGGTGCGGAATAATGGAGATACTAATTGTAGGAGCTATTATTATGTTTATCCTTATTTATAATAATACAATTGATAAGGATAAGTTTTTTGCAGATAATCAAAAATATTTGGAAGCTTTAAAAGAAGATGATTATCAATTTTTAGTATATGCCAGATATGGAGAAGATGTAGATATTGATCAATTGTATTCCAAGAGAATTACAATGGGATTTGTTGCATTTTTGTTTGTATTGGTATTATCTATTTCTAATAACAATTCAGCAGAAATTATTAATGCTTCCTTTTTCTTAAATTTAGTTGTTTCTTTAGTTGCTGCTTATTTTATTTTCAAAATTCCTTATTTTCAATTAAAAGGTTATTATAAGCAACATTTACAAGAAATTGATATTATGCTTCCATACTATTTGAAGAGTTTGGAAATTTTGATTCAACATTATACGGTTCCTGTTGCAATTGGTAAATCTATTGCAGATGCTCCGGATATTTTTAAACCAGGATTACGTAAAATGATTGATCGAATTAATTCTGGAGATTCATCTGTTGATCCTTATATGGAATTTGCAAATGATTATCCAGTACGAGATTCCATGCGTATGATGAGATTGTTATATCGTCTTGGAATTGGTTCTCAAGAGAGAAAACAAGAAAGATTGATGATGTTTTCTAAAACAGTTTCTTCTTTGCAAAATAAAGCAAGAGAGACAAAATATAAAGAACGTCTTAACCATATGGAAGGGCAAACCATGATTATGTTATGCTGTACTGGTGTTGGTATTATGGTAGTTATCTTGGTCTCTATGATGATGATGTTCTAACTATGTAAAGTTATCTATTTTTATTGTTATTTATTTTAAGTTTTGTTATAATTTAATTGTATGATATGAAAGGATAGGTGATTATATAAATGAAAGCTGCTACTGGTGAATTAAATTTAACTGTTATTACTTTAATAGCCATTGCTGCTGTTATTGCTTTCTTCTGGGTTATGTGGCCTGGTATTCAAAAATCAATTAATTCCCAATGGAATAATCTTTCTACTTATAAAGGTGACTAGATTCTCTTTTTTGTAATTGTTCATTAGGAGTTTATATTTGTTTTATAAAAATAAGGAGTCATTCTGTATAGAAGACTCCTATATGTGTATTTTAGGCTGGCATTTTAGTAGGAGGTCTGATTTATGAAAGAGGCATATGGTGGAATATTTAATGTTCTTTATATTTCTATTTTTTTGGTAATTGTAATTGGTGTTTTAGGGCTTGTTGTTTCCTATACGAAAGCTTTTAAGATGAAAAATGCAATTATTGCTACTATTGAAGAATATGAGGGTTCTGGATGTTATCCTGAGGTGACCCATGGAATAAATGATACTTCATGTCGAAGAGAAATTGAGAGAAAGGCAAAGCAACTTGCGTATAGTCCTCCTAATTTGAACTGTTCTAGTGATTTGTATCAATCTGAATATTATTGTTATTCTATTGATGAATATAAAAAAGATGATGGGTGGTATGCAACAGTTACTGTTGTTACACAGGTGGACATTAGTTTCCCTATTGTTGAAAAAATAATGGGATTTCGTATCTTTCAAGTTGCTGGAGACACAGAAGAAATTAAACTTATGTATAAATAGTTTTTGAGTGGTGATTTATAATGAATGAAGGTGTAGGTAGTACTCCAATTATTGTTATCATTGTGGTTTTTATTGCAATCGTATCAGGTTATATGGCATATAATGTTAATTACACAAAGGCTTTTCGAATGAAAAATAAAATTATTGCTGTATATGAGCATTATGATGGAGCATGCGGAAGTGAATGTAGTAAGGAAATTAGGGAATATGCTAAAAAAATAGGATATGATGCCAGAAACCAATTAAGCCAAAGCGCTTGTGAAAAAAGTTATTTTAAGCCATCAGGATCTGAAGTTTTTTATAAAGAAGATGGTTCTTATTGTTTATATAGAATGAAAGTTCCGTTGCAGAAACATGGAAACTCTACTGTTATCGATGATACAGAAGATAAATACTACTATCGAATTTTAACTAGAATTAATATTAGTATTCCTATTATTACGAATGTTTTTGATTTACGTTTTTTAAATGTTACTGGGGATACCAAATCACTTGGCAAGTAGTTTCTTTATAAGTGTTTTTTTACTTAATAATTGACAAATCTTTATCATTAATATTATAATTAATTAAGAAGGAGTGGTAGTAATGGCTAATTTGATTCAGATCGGTGCTATTGATAGTTGTAATGGTTTATTACCATTGGTAAAAGTTATTAAAAAAGGTTTATTTCCTATTGTTCAATTAGGTATTCCAATTTTGTTAATTTTGCTTGGAACCATTGATTTAGGAAAAGCTGTTATTTCAAGTGATGAAAAAGAAGTTAAAGCTGCACAAAGTAGATTGATTAAAAGATTTATTTATGCTGCATTAGTATTCTTTGTTGTAACTCTTGTATCTGTTTTGATGAATGTTGTTTCTCAAGGTGGTGAAGGAGATACTGCAAGTTGGGAAAACTGCTGGAAAGCAGCTGGTTAAAATTAAGGGAAAAGGTAGCAATTTATTGCTATTTTTTTTTTCATTTGATATACTTAATATGATATAATGTTTACGGAGTGGTTACTATGAAAAAAATGTTACTTGTAGGTCTTTTTACGATATTTTCATTCTTTTTCTTTTCAACGCATGCAAGTGCATTGAGTGTTTCTGATGGAATTTTATATGCTGTTACTCCTACAACAAATGCAAATTATAATCAAACACAGTCTTGTGATTCTTTATTAGGGGATCCTAATGATGAAAATTCTGTTGCTTGGTTACTTAATAAAATATTAACTTATGCTACTATCATTGGTATGATTTTAGTAGTTGTTTTGAGTAGTTTAGATTTCTTAAAAGTAATCGCAAATAGTAGTGATGAGGCAATGGCTAAGGCTTGTAAGAAACTTGCTTTACGTCTTATTTTTGCTGCCTTATTATTCTTTGTTCCTACTCTTACAGCTACTGCTTTAGATATCTTTAATTTGACATCTGATTGTAGTATTATTCAACAGGGATAAAAAGAGGTGATAGTTTATGGGCGATTCTTATTCTGAATCATCTAATGTCGGACGTGACCTTATTCGATTGGTTTTTTCTACTTTAGATAGACCTGTTTATTGGTTACTCGGTATTATTTATCAATTATTCTTTAATGTTGCCTCTGCGGATTTATTTAGTAATGATACTATTATGAAATTTTATGGCAGAGTTCAAATCATACTTGGCGTTTTTATGATGTTTCAACTCGCCATGACTTTTTTACGTGGAATTGTTGAACCAGATAGTTTTTCTAAGGACAAAGGAGGTGGCTCTTTAATTAAAAGAGTTGCTATGTCTTTAATTTTAATTACTGTTTTAATGCCTATTGGGGTAGGTAGTCCTAGAAATGAATATGAAAAACAAATTAATAATAATGGTTTATTATTTGGTACTTTGTATTCTTTACAACATCGTATTTTAGCAAATAATACTTTAGGTAGATTGGTTCTTGGTACAACAGATTCACAGACAACTTATATGGATGGTGGAGATGATAGTGAATTAGAGCAATCTGCTAGAATTTTTACATCTACTGTTTTAAAAGGATTTTATCGAATTAATCTAGTTCCTGAAGAAGATCGCGTGGATTCCGGAGATAAGGATCCTGCAACTGTCAATGAGAATCGTATGTGTAAAGATATTGATGATGATATTTTGAATGCTTATACTAGATTAGATGCTGATCCTGGTGAAATTATTGGTATGGTTAACGAGACTTGTGAGGTTGATCATAATTTATTAAATTATCTTCCTGTTGTTAATGCATTTGCAGGTAGTAAAAAATATGTTTTCAATTATATGCCTATTGTTTCTACCGTTGTTGGAGTTATCTTTATTTTCATTTTATTAAGTTTTACGATAGATGTTGCTGTTCGTGCTGTAAAACTTGCTGTTTTACGTTTAATTGCTCCTATTCCTATTATTGCCTATATGGATCCTAAGGGTAGTGGAGATGAGTCTTTCAAAGCATGGACTAAGACGTTGTCTTCTACTTATCTTGATTTATTTATTCGTTTAGCGGTTGTTTATTTTGTTATTTTCTTAATTCAAGATATGATTGTAAATGGTATTGTTATTAATCATGGTACGGGAATTATTGGAGTTTTATCTTTAATTATTATTTGGATTGGATTGTTTATTTTTGCAAAACAAGCTCCTAAGTTTATTAAAGATGTTCTTGGATTAAAAGGAGAACCTGGAAAATTATTTGGTGGATTTGGACAAATTGCTGCAGCAGCAACTGTTGGAGCAGGTGCGATTGGTTCTTTCAATGCTTCTAGAAAAGCTAGTAGACTTGCTGATGAATCAAATACGGACCCGAACGTTCATCCTAATTCTATTCTTAACCGAGGAAAGCATTTGCTTGCTGGTTTTGCTGGAGGAATCTCTGGAGCTGCTACTGGAATGAGTGCTTGGAATAGTGCAAAAGATCATCAGAGTAAAGCTGTCATGGACGCTATTCAAAAGAGAAATGCAACTGCAATACAACGTGGAGCATCTGGTTCTACTATGTTTGGTCGTATGAGTGCAACTGGTCATAGATTATTCCAAGGTGAAGGTGCTACTACATTCGATAGCGACACAAGAAATATTGCTCAGAAGAAAGATATTGAAAAATCTGCAAAAGATTTATTCTCTTACTTGGAAGGAAAAGGAAAGACTGATGGTGCAGGACAAAGAGTCTCTACTGCTGGAATTGCAGGAATTGCTAAAGATGCCCATGGTAATAATCTTAAAGATGCCCGTGGTAAAGATGTAGAAGTTAGTGTTCAGGGTTCTTTGAATGAGTACAATCGAAAGAAGGCTGAGGCATTGGCAAATGAACAACGTACAGGAGCTAGAGCAGACTTTACGATTAAAGATGCTTCAGGGGTTGAGTATACTATTAATGCTCATGATGCTGTTGCAACGAAGATTGAAGAAGAACTTGCTTATGCTGCAGGTGATTGGTGGGCTCAGACAGATGTTGGTAAAAATGATGCTGGTTATACTCAAAAGCGTGAAACTTATAATGAAGCTATTCGAGGAGCTAAGGATCCTCTTGCAGAAGCTGGAAAGCCTCCTATGTATGTTCGTTATGAAGAAGATGGATCTGGAATTAGCGTTTCTAAGTTAAAGAAGGCATCCAAAGCTGCAGGTGGAGAAGCTGTTCGTGCTGAGAGTGATGCAAAATACAAAAGACAACAAGCAAACTACAATGCTACTAAGAAATCATAGAATAAAGGTGTGTGATACTTGTGTATGATAATTATTTAATTCCTGCTAATACAAAGAGAGGTCAATTAATTCTTGGATTATTTCGACCTTTCGATTTGTACTTATTTGGAGGAGGAGTACTTGTAACGTTTATCTTACTTGCTTTCCTTCCTTTGAGTAGTACGATTGTTGTGATATTTGCCTTGAGTCCGGCACTGGTTACAGGATTTCTTGTTATGCCTGTACCTTATTATCACAATATGTTAACGGTTATTATGGAAGCATATGATTTTTTAACAAATCGACAAAAATATCGATGGAAAGGTTGGTGTTATCGAAATGTCATCATCAAAAAAAGAACAAGGCGTAAGTAGTGGTTTTACAGAAGATTGGCTTCCTGTAAGATCCATTCAAAGTAATATGATTATTACTAGAGATAATCATAAAATTAGTGGTGTTAAAATTACTCCTCGTAATATTTTTATCTTAGACCCTGATTTACAAAATAATATTTTGATAGCACTTAGGAATTTTTATAATACCATTGATTTTGAATTTTGGTTAGTTGTTGCAGATAGACCTGTTGATATTTCTGTATACATGTCTCAGATGCAATTACTTCTTAATGAGACAAGTTCTCCTGCTATACGTAAACTTATTTTACAAGATATTGATAAGGGAGAGACTTTTATTCGTAATAATGTTGTTGATACAGAATATTATTTCTTATTTAAAACACCAGATGTTGATTTATTACAAAAAAGAGTTCGTCAAATGATTAATGGTTTAGCAACTTGTGGATTAAATGCCTCTATGGTAAGTAATTCTGATTTGCGACTTATCTTAGATAACTTTTTAAATGGGGGAAATACTACGGAGTTTGGAACGGTGATGCCAGTATGAGTACAGGACTTAGAAGTCAGTTAGCTCCTAAAGGACTACATTTTAATGCTAGTGATTTCTTCATTAGCGATAAATATGCTACGATTCTTACGGTAGTTTCTTACCCAAAATATATTGCTCCAGGGTATTTGTCTACTTTGACAAATATGTCTGGTATTAAAGTTGTTATTAAACATATTCCTGTTCCTTTTGGAGATATGCAGAAGATGTTAAATAAACAAGTTGCAGAATTAAAACAAAAATATGAGGATGAAAGAGATCAAACAACAAAAGAGAGAATCCGTCAGGATGCTGAAAGTTTGGAATACTTTATTTCTATGCTTGCTGGTAGTCAAGCTCGTATCTTTGATTTTCAAATGCATATTATGATTACTGCTGATACAAAGGAAGATTTGGAATTGAAGAAATTGAATGTTAAAAATTATTTGGATGCTATGGAATTAAAAGCTATTTCTTTACGTTTTGAACAAGAAAAAGTTTTAAAATCTATTTTACCAGTATTTCCTCCTCAGGATATTGAACAAAGAATTGGTACTCCAATTCCTTCTGTTACTATTGCTGCTATGTATCCTTTTATTTTTGATAGTATTAAAGATCCAGGATTATCTACTTTACTTGGTGTAGATTTCTCTGGAGGAGTTATTTTATTTAATCAATTTTTATATAAGATTCGTAAAGAAAATAATCGAAATAATGCTAATATGATTATTCTTGGTACTTCAGGATCTGGTAAATCTACTGCTGCTAAGTTATTGCTTCGTACTCATATTCGTAATGGATGTCAATTGGTTATTATTGATCCAGAAGATGAGTTTAGAGATTTAACAACGGCTTATGGTGGAGATTCTGTTGATATTGGTAAAGGTGGAGAATTTGGACTTATTAATCCACTTGAAATTGTTATTGATGCGGATGAAGAAGAGATTAAACAAGGACTTGGTTATACTGTTCTTACTCGTACTTTACAATTTTTAAAGGCCTTTATGAAATATTATGATCCTTCTATTGAAGAAGATGTTTTAACGATGTTTTCTGAAATTGTACAAGATACTTATCGTAGATTTGGTATTGATTTTAATACGGATTTTTCTAAATATACTTCTCAAGATTATCCTACATTTTCAGATGTATATGCTACGATTAAGGGTAGACTTATGTCTATGACAGAACATACTCAAGAAAGAGATATTATGGAGAGACTGGAATTAAAGGTTCGTCCTATTACAAAAGAGTTGAAGTTCTATTTTGATGGACATACTACGATTCGTAGAGATAGTGATTTTATGGTATTTAATATTAAGGAACTTATGAATAGTGATTCTACGATTAAAAATGCTTTGTTCTTTAATGTATTAAAATATGCTTGGGGTCTTTGTTTAGACTATAATGTTGATACTGTTCTTATGGTAGATGAGGCTCATGTTTTACTTGGAGATAATAATGCTTTGGGTGCTGATTTCTTAGCACAAGTTCAAAGACGTGCTCGTAAGTATAATACTGGTACGGTTATTATTACTCAACAACCTAGTGATTTTTCTGATCCTGCTGTTATTACTCAAGGAAAAGCTATTTTTGATAACTCTTCTTACTATTTAATTATGGGACTTAGAAAACAAGCTGTTGAAGATTTAGCTTTATTAATTGATTTAAATGAGAGTGAAAAGGAGAGTATTAAACGTTATTCTCAAGGAGAAGCGTTATTCGTTTGTGGAAACAGGCGTATGAGAATTAATATTGCTGTTACACAAGAAGAATTAGATTCCTTTGGTAGTGGTGGAGGATTCTAAAATTATAAGAAGTTAGGTGGTGGTAGCAATGGCATATCAAGCAAATCGTGGAGGTAGTGATTCTTCAGATGTGAATCCTAATAGTGTCTACGAACAAAAAAAAGCAGAAGATGCAAGAAGTACTCAAAATAATGCCAATAATCTTAGAAATGCTGCTGATGTTGCCATGGCTTCTAAAAATCCATATGCAATGGCTGCTGGTGCTGCTGTTAAGGTCGCTGATAAAGTTACTGGAGGTAAAAGTACAGAAGCTTTAGGAAAGGCTCTTACTAGAGCTAATAAAGTCATGCCAGGTGGAAAAAAACTTCAAAAGGCATCTAATAAATTAAATGAAAGTGGTGCTAGTGATAAAATAGGAAAAGCTGCTTCTATGGCAAATGGTGCTAAAGGAGGAGCTCCCGGTGCTCCAGGTGGTGTTCCAGGCGCTGCTCCCGGTGCTGCAGGTGCTACTGCAGGGCCAAAACCTAGTGGAGGTGCTGCTTCTACTCCAGGGGGAGCAGGTAATGGTGCAAAAACAGGAGGAGGACAATCTAGTTCTCTTCCTTCTTCTAGTGGAGAAAGTTCCGCTGGAAGAAAAAAATCTTCTTCTGATTCTTCCAAGGATGGTGAACAAGAGAAAAAAGGTGGAGGACTAGGTAGTTTTCTTGCTAAACAGATGATTGTTACTGTTGTTTTTTCTGTTATGCCTTTTCTTCTTATTATCTTACTTTTTATTCTTGTTATTTCTATGGTTACGGGAATTTTTGGTGACTATGAAGATGCTTTTGGAATGAGTTCCACTTTGGGTGAAGAGACTGGTGGGCTTTACTTTAATGCTTCTAGTCCCGAACAACAAGAATTTTATGACCGAATTAATGATGTTAAACTATCTTATGTTGCACAAGGAAGAAGTTTTGATGCAATGATGATTGTTGGTATTTATCATGCTTTAAAAGCTAATGGGGTAGATATTCAATATGATGATGTTACTACTTCTGTTATTCGTAGATGGGCGAATGCAATGTTTGATGGAAATTATTATAATGAAGAATTTTTTCGAGATCATTTAATTCATGATATTTTTCCTTCTTATTTACCAGGAAAATCAGAAAACTACTATAAAGAAATGGCAGATGAAGTATTTGATTATTTGGAGAGATATTATAACTTAATTGGTAAAGAGTCTTTTGGTTCTAGTTGTTCTTCTATTGGTAGTTGTTCTTATAATATTAAAGGTTTTTCTATTAATGGAAAGAATGTTATTAAAAATATGCAGATTCGGGATTTAAAAGTTCGTTTAATGGAATGTGGTAGTCCTTATGGAAATGGTAGCTATACTAAACCAATTGATCAGGATCTTGTTAATTTTGAAGATTATGTTGCGGGAGTTGCTTATGCGGAAGTTGGACCTAGTGCTTCGGATGAAGTTTTGAAGGCACAAATGGTTGCTGCTCGTAGTTTTGCTCTTGCTAGACCTACGGCTATGGGAAATGCTGCGGGTAAGAAGTTAGCTGAAGAAAATGGACAGTGGGTTTTACAAATCTCTTCTTGTGTTGCGGATCAAGTCTTTTGTAATATTGATCAAGGATGCTCTTTCATGGGTGGAGGAGATGGACAAGGTGGTATTTGTAGAAGTGGTAAGGTAGCTGGTGCTGTTCGAACTAGGGATCCTTTACCTGCTGATCATGCGATTCGTCGTGCTGCTGCTGAGACTCAGGGAGAGGTTTTGGTCAATAATCAGGGTTATATTGTTAGTCCTTCTTATACAAGTACTACTCAAAACAAATGGGCTTCTCTTGCTTCTCAGGGATATAATTATAAACAGATTTTAATTCAAACTTATAATCAAGGTTCTGCTAATTTTGGGGTTACTGATATTCAGAAATTTACTTGTAATAGTGATGGCTCTTCTAGTTGTATTTCAACAGGAGAATTCTCAAAATGGATGCAAGGGGCTCCTGAATGGGGTAGTGTACCAATGGGATCTAGTGGAAAGACGATTTCTCAGATTGGATGTTTGGTTACTTCAGTTTCTATGTTAATTGCGAAGAGTGGAGTTCCTGTTAATATTAATCCATTTAATCCAGGTGCTTTTGTTCAGTACTTAAATTCTCATGGTGGATTTGCTTCTGGTGGAAACTTTGTATGGGGAGCTGCTTCTCAAGTTGCACCATCTTTCCATTATCAAGGACAAATTTCTCTTGCTGGTATGAATCGAGCACAAAAATTGACAAAAATTAAGGAAATTGTTAGTCAAAATGGAGTATATGCTGTTGTAGAAGTAAAAGGTAATACTGGACAACACTGGGTTGCGATTGATAGTGTTACCGATTCTACTATTAATATGATGGATCCTGCTTCAGAATCTACTGATATGTGGAGTCAGTATAATTGGGCAAATACTTCCACAATTGCATATTATAGGGTTGGATAGGTGATGGTATGCCAAGTAAAAAAGTATATATTGTATTATTTGTTATTTTGATTGTTTTCTTTCTTGTTATGTTTGGATTCTTTGGAATTGAAAACATTCAACAAGATCAGTATGCTTCTACTTTGATTGTTGGAAATCAAACGACATGGACTTATCAAAATCATAAATGGGTTTATCTTAGAAATCATATTTCAATGGAACAATTTAATTGGTCCAAGTTCCATGTCTTTGAAAACAATCAAGAAGTTGGAGAATATCTCTTATGGCATGATGATAAGTGGTATGTTTTTGATGCTCGTAAAAGTGCAGTTTCTTTTACTGGAAAACTTCTTTCTTATCAGGCAAATTATGAAATGAAAGTTTTACCTTTTGAAGAAGAGGAAGTCAAAGATTTTACTTATGTAAAAAAAGTATTAACGGATCATCAATTGAGTACTAGTAGTCAATTTTCTTCTATTTATTCGGTATCTATTGATTTTGATCAGGATTCTGTTGTAGAAGACTTTTATATTCTTAGCAATGCATTTGCTTTGGATTTTGATCCGGATACTACTTTTTCTATTGCTTTTATGGTTAAAAATGATACTATCTATTATCTTTATGAGGATATTAGTTCTCATGCGGGATACAATGCTTGTAAACCCTATTATCATTCTTTTGTAGATACGGATCATGATGGTGTTTATGAAGTTATTTTAGCATGTGGAAAGTATAGTGCAGATGAGGAACTTGATTTGTTATATACATTTCAAGAGAATGCTTTTAAATTGTTAATTTCTAATCAGTAATTAATGACAGGTTGAAAAAATTACGATATAATAAGGGAAGAAGGGAAGTCGTATTATGAAGTTTAAGTTTCGTGTTGACCCAGAAGATTTATTAATATTTATTTTATTTGCAATCTTCTTATTTTATATTGTCTGCATTACTGTTTCTAATGTTCATATGTTTGCAGCAGAAGGGCATCTTAGCGGATTAAATCCATTTTATGCATTTGATCCTTCACTTCTTCCTACAACTTTTGTCTTTTATTTTTTAGCTTTACTTGGATTATTTGCTAGTGTAAGTTCTTGGTTTTTTGAAAGAGAAAAAGGTTTTGGATTTACTACAGATAAAAAAGATAAAGGATATTCTAGATGGGCAAAAGAAAAAGAAATTAAAGAGGAACTAACTTGTGTTCCTATTAAACAAAAAAATTCTAAATATGCAGGAATTCCTCTTGTAGTCAATGAAAATGAAATGTGGGTAGATAATGGAGAGTACCATTCTTTGGTCATTGGTGCTACTGGTTCTGGTAAAACGCAAACGGTTATCTTGCCTATGGTTCATAGTTTAGCAAAAGCAAAAGAGTCTATGATTATTACGGACCCTAAGGGTGAAATTTATGAAAAGACTTCTAATATGTTACGTGCTAGAGGATATCAAATTTTACTTTTAAATTTCCGTGATCCTCAAAATGGTAATGCATGGAATCCTATGTCTTTACCTTATCAAATGTATAAAAATGGAAATCAAGATAAGGCTATTGAGTTGTTAGATGACCTTGCTTTAAATATTTTGTATGATGATTCTAATAAAAATGCAGATCCTTTCTGGGAAAAGACTTCTGCTGATTACTTTTCTGGAGTTGCTTTAGGTTTATTTGAAGATGCACAACCTAATGAAATTAATATTAATAGTATTTCTTTAGCAACTACGGTTGGAGAAGAAAAATTTGGTGGATCTACTTATATTAAAGAATACTTTGCGGCAAAGGATCCTTCTAGTGCTGCTGCGATTAATGCTTCTAGTACGATTATGGCTCCTAGTGAAACTAAGGGTAGTATTTTATCGGTATTTAAACAAAAAGTAAAATTATTTGCGTCTCGTGAGAATTTATCCGAAATGTTAAGTCACTCTGATATTAATCTTGAAAGTATTGGAGAAAAACCTACTGCTGTTTTTATTGTTATTCAAGATGAAAAGAAGACTTATCACTCTTTGGTTACTATTTTATTAAAACAAATTTATGAAACGTTAATTGGTGTTGCTCAAAGAAATGGTGGACAATTACCAATTCGTACTAATTTCTTATTGGATGAGTTTCCTAATATGCCACCTTTAAAAGATGTTACTACTATGATTACTGCTGCTCGTTCTCGTAAAATTCGTTTTACGATGATTATTCAGAACTTTGCACAATTAGATGATGTTTATGGGAAAGAGGAAGCCGAAACGATTCGTGGTAACTGTGGAAATATTGTTTACTTAATTACGACAGAGTTAAAAGCTTTGGAAGAGATTTCTAAGATGTGTGGAGAAGAGAAGTCTAAAAAAGATGATAAGACTGCTTCTACTCCTTTGGTTACAGTTTCTGATTTACAAAGAATGAAACAATTTGAAGTTATTATTCTTAGAATGCGTAAACAACCATTTAAGACAAAATTTACTCCTTACTTTAAAATTGATTGGGGTATGAAATATCCTCCTGCGAAATATCCTACGAGACCTAAACAAGAAGTTCATACTTTTGATTTGAAGGAATTTGTTAAAAATCAAAAGAAGAAAAAACTCTTAGAAATGATGAATTCTGCAGATGAGAAAGATCAGGAAAATCAAGAATTAAGTAAATTAGATGGTGTTCCTAGAATGAATCCAATTCATCGTGATTTACCACCTGAATTACAAGCTGTTCGCAATCAAAATCAATCTTCTGATGAGATGATTCCAGATTTCTTAAAAAGAGAGAAAATAGAAGAGGCTAAACCTACGACACCATCTATTCCTTCTTTTGAAGAATTTAAAAAGCAGATGGATCAAGGTGGAGGATTCAATCCTTTTGAGGAAGTTCCTTCTATTCCTAAGAGAGAACCGGTTAAGGCAGATCCTAATCCAACTGTACAAAAATCAGATGATTATGATGATGATTTGGGATTTGATGTTGATGAACTTGTTAAAAAGATTGATGCTAAAATCGCAGAATTAGAAGCAGAAGAAAAAAGAAATCAAGAAGAAGAGGCTCTTAAGAAGGCTCCTGTTCCAAAACTAGAACGATTAGGAGAAGAGGAAAAAGAACCTTTGCCTCATAAAGAAGAGGCTGCTCCTCTTCCTGATGTGAAACCATTACCTAGTCTTACCTTAGAAGAAGAGGAAGATGAAGATGATTTCTTTGATGATTTCTTTGATAATTAGAGAGGGTGAAATTGATGAATACTAATTTTAACTTAGTGAAAAAACCTAAAAAAGAGGATGAAGAGATTGATGAAGAAGAAGATATTGAATTAGATGAAGATGATGATTCTTCTAAAAAGTCTTCTAATTCTTCTGATATGAAAAGAAGAATGCTTCTTATTATGGGAGTTATTGTTGCAGGTACTATTATCCTATTGCTAGTTTTATATATTGCATCTTTATTTATGAATCATGAATATTCTTATGATGATATGGAAGAGGTTATGAAAGAAGCTGCTATTTCTTACTTCCAAGATTATCCAGAATATTTGCCTAAAAATAATGGTGATATTGTACAAGTAGATGTTGCTAATTTGGTGGCTGCTGAAAAGATGAAAGATTTATCTACTTATCGTAGTGATGAAGTTGCATGTACAGGAAATGTACAAGTAGAAAATGTAGATGGAGAATATTTATATATCCCTTATCTTAACTGTGGAGATGCTTATAATACCATTTCTTTTGGAGAAAAGATTCTTGCAGATAATCCTACAACTACTTCTGGAGATGGATTATATTCAAATGGTGGTAGTTCTGTTTTCCGTGGAGAAAGTATTCATAACTATGTAAAATTAGATAATAGTTTATGGAGAATTGTAAAAGTAAATAGTGATAAGAGTGTTGTTTTGATTCATGCTACTGGACTTGAATATTATAAGCCTTGGGATGATCGTTATAATGAAGAAAAATTATATGAATCCGGAATTAATACTTATAATGTTAGTCGTATGAAAGATTATTTACAAAAGATTTATGCAAAACCAGATAAAGATGAGGGAGAAGATATTTTATCCGATAGTGATAAAGGTAAAATTACTTCTTATGACTTATGTGCTGG
>CANRPY010000013.1 GCA_947632595.1 uncultured Bacilli bacterium
AAAAAATGAATGTAGTAGGAACAATGTTTTTTAAAGATGAAAAATTATTAATTGATAAGCCAAGAAAAAGACCAACATATCAAATGATTGGTGGTAAGGTTGAATCTGGTGAAACTCCATTAGAAGCAGCAATAAGAGAATGCCACGAAGAATTAGGGAAAGATTCAATCTTTGATGATAAATTAATTGAATTAGTTATGGAATTTGATGAAATAGCAACAAGTGACGGAAAAACACCTATTCATTTTTATGTATTTAAATATAAAGGATTATTAGAAGGAAAATTATCTACATCAGAAGAAATAGAAAAATTTTTATGGTACGATTCATCTTATAGAAATGAAATTTTATCTAATACATTAAAAAACGAAGTTATTCCCTATTGTTTAGAGAAGAAACTAATTAAATGAAAAAAATTAGAAGTATAAAATAAAGCAAGTTTTTAATACAATTTTAATATTAATCATAAATTTACTTAATCTAGATTTATTTCATTTTTATTAAAATAAAAGTAAAGAACTTAGGAGGTTATAATGGAAAAATTAATAAAAGAGTATTATAAAATATTTCCTAATACTCATTTTTTCCCTGAGTGGTTTGAAATACCAAAACAAGAAAAAATAGAAATACTAAAAGAGGCAATTAAGGATAAAAAAGATTTAAGCCAAACAAAATTATTTAAAAAATATGAGGAGAAAGTTATAGACATCAAATAAGACATCTTTTTATACGATTTAATAAATTAAAAGGGGGAAATATTATGAACTTAAAAGAAGAGCAAATCGAAATATTAAAAAAATATAATATCAACTATGATGTAAAAAATGTTAAGGAATTATTAATTAACATTGATTTAGTAATGACTGATTATGTAGATGAAAATGACGAGCCTACAAAAGATTTTTTGATATTAGAAAAATTATATGATGAAATATTAAAAGATGCTAAGTAAGAAGAAAAATGACTAAAAGAGAACTTGAAGCAGAATGGCAAAAAGAACACTGTAATTTATAATGATGAAGAAGGAAATACTAAAGTAGAAGTACTACTTGAAAATGAAGATGTTTGGTTAAGTACAAAAAGCTTTAGCAACCTTATTTAATATTGATAGAAGTGGTATTGTTAGACATATCAGTAATATTTATAAAGATGAGGAATTAGACGAAAATTCAACTTGTGCAAAAATTGCACAAGTTAAAAATGAAGGTACCCGTAAAGTTAAAAAAACTTTTCCATATTATAATTTAGATATGATTATTTCTATTGGCTTTAGGGTTAATTCTAAAAAGGCAATTAAATTTAGAACTTGGGCAAATAAAATCATTAAAGATTATATGATTCAGGGATTTGCTTTAAATGATGAAAGATTCATGAAAGCTAATAAAAAGGATCAAGAATATTATAAAAGATTACTTGAAAGAATGAATAAAAAAGGACTTATATCATGATTATAAGTCTTTTGTATTTTTAGTATCATCAGCAAGAAATTTTAAAGTATATTGTGAAAAATATAAGATAAGAACTCCATAAATGAGTGATTGTATTTGCATTAAATTAGTAGATGTACCATTTAAAAATATGGAATAAGTAAGGAAAGCATTAAAGTTAATGGCAATCACAAGAGGTAAATTTTTCTTATATAGCAAAAAGTAAACAACAGAAAGAATTTCTCCTACAAACATATATCTTTCATGCATTCCTGGAAGAATATAGGTAACTACTGTTAATAGGAATAAGCTAAGTGTTAATATTTTCTCATGATTCCATTTTACGTTTTTATGAATGATATATATTAACAAAGAAAAACATAAAGTAAACATAACACCAATTCCTGCTAGTTTAAAGTAAGGAAAATTATTATGGATAAATTGGTAAATATTAGGATAATTTAATACTAAGCAATCAGATTCGTTAATTTGTACTCCAAAGATCGAAAAACATTTACTAAATGGCATACCTCCAAAAATCATTGCAGGCAAACATAATACAATATTGGTAAGTGGAATTAATAAAAAATGAAATATTGAAAACTTATTTTGGCAAATATAAAGAATGACATATAATGGCAATAGGAATATAAACTGCAGCTTGAAAGCAAAGGCACATCCTAATAATATAAAAGATAATGGATATTTTTCTTTTAAAAGAAAGATGAGGGATAATATAACAAAACTAGAGTAGATAGAATCGCATTGAGCCCACATAGAACTATTTAAGATTACTTGAGGCAAAAACAAAATACATGAATACGCAACTAAACCTGCTATTCTTTTATTTTTACCATTGGTTAAATCATAGACAAGATATCCACAAGAGAAAGCTAATACAAAATCAAAAAGAATAGAAAGACCTTTAATCATATAAAGTGGATTAAAAGGT
This sequence comes from uncultured Bacilli bacterium, assembly GCA_947632595.1. Lineage (GTDB taxonomy): Bacteria > Bacillota_I > Bacilli_A > RF39 > UBA660 > UBA3789. Next base: position 2,380 of record CANRPY010000013.1, read on the forward strand.
AAATAAGTAAAAAGAACCATTAATGTAAGGTAAGGAGCATTATAATCTCCGTCATAAGTGGCCAGAGCTTTAAATTGCCCATTTGTTTTAAAATATTCAAACCATCGATTAAGAAAACCATCAAAATCATTGGATCTATAATCTAAAAAAAAGAGTCTTATGAAAATAGAAAGCAATGTAATACCAACGGCAAATATTAGTAAATAATTCTTTTTAAAAAAATCAATTATTCTCTTTTCAAATTCCATCATAAAGAATCAGTCCTTCTAACTATTAGTACATATAATATATCATATTATTATTACACGGGCAAGATACTTCTAAGGACAGAATGATTATCCTATAAAAGAGAGAGAATGAATGGTATAATAGGAAATGAAAAAAGGTTGTGAGAAAATGAACTTAAAAGAAGAAACGAAAAATAACATATCAAAAGCATTTAAAAAGGCATTTGGAATAACATATGAAGAATTTGAACAATTGGATATTGAAGAACAACAGAAGTTAATCGCCATGCACAGAAAAAATCAAAAAAGGAAAAAATCGAAAGAAGTAATTGCCATGATAGGTTCTGGAGAGGATTCCATTTTTATAAGAGTGAAAAAGGGAGAAAGAATTATGGTAGGAAGTGGAGAAGAATCGTGTTTTGTAAGAGCAGGAATTACTCCAGAAGAAGCAAGTCTAGAATTAGATGATAAAATAGATGACGCTCTTTATAGTAAACCGGTTGCATTCGTGAAAAAAATGAAAAGAAGAATCCAAAGAAAATAAGGAAAAAAAGAAATAACAAAAAAATTCTATATTATCTATCCGTAAGAAAAAAATAGAAATAGAGAAGAAAGGTTGCGGAAAAGAATGACTGAAGATTTTAAAATAGAAACAGAAAGATTAATACTTAGACAATATCGATTAGAAGATGCAGATGATATTGTAGAGGGATTAAATAATATAAATGTATCTAAGTGGTTAGCAGGAGCTCCATATCCATATACAAAAGAAGATGCTCTCTTTTTCATTCGAAAATCTATTGATAATAATTTATATAATTTTGCCATAGAGTTAAAAAGTGAAAAGAAAGTAATAGGGGGAACTCAACTAACAAACATAGATATGCATAACAAAACAGCAGGAGGTGGAATTTGGATTAGTGAAAAATACTGGGGAAAAGGATATGGTACAGAAGCCTTCGGCGCAAAAATAAAATATGCATTTGAAACTTTAGGATTAAGAAGATTAGAAAATGGCTATTTTAAAGGAAATGAAAAGTCACATAAAATGCAACTAAGATATGGATATAAAGATGAAGGCGTTAGAAGAAAAAGATTTGTATCAAAAGCAACAGGGGAATTAGAAGATGAATACATCACAGGATTATTAAAAGAAGAATGGATAAAATGATAGTGAATAAAGCACTATCTTTTTTTTAATTCCAATCAATAGAACATTCAAGATATGATATAATGGATACGAAAAGAACCAGAAAAATTCCATTCTCTTGCAGAAATTAAATTATATTTAAAACAAGCATATGTTCCTGCATATTGGAAAATGCCATATCCAAGTTATTACATTGATTGTGGAAAAATAATACATTATATGGGATGGCTTCAATATGATATGAGAGTTTTTAAAATAATAGATTTTTTAATAGAAAACCATTATATAGAAGAAGATTACTACAATCGTATGAAACATCCTGAATATTTCGAGGAAGACTACAGAAAATACAATTACGAAAATCTAGACTACGGTAGAGTATCTTATTTAATATTAAGAACCTTTAACACGGAAAGAATAAATGAAGGAACAGTAAATGATATGGTAATATCAGGAAGATTATTAAAACTAATAGAAAGACTAGAGAAGATAAAAGAGCCAGAAGTAATATAAGAAAAAAGCCTTGCAAAAGCAAGGTTTTCTTTATGTAGAAAAATATAAAATTAAATAACATATGATATTTTATATTGACAGCAAAAAATAAAATAGTATAATAAATAACAAATGTTATTTAATAAATGAGAAGGGAGAATTTCTATGGCAAGAACAATTCAATATTCAAAAGATGAAATTTTAAAAAAGAGTGTAGATTTTATAAAAGAAAAAGGATACTCAAAATTATCGGTAAGAGAACTCTCAAAATATATAGGATGCTCAACACAACCGATTTTTAAAAACTATGAAAATTTTGAAACTTACAAAGAAGAATTAAAAGCATACTTAAGAAATGATTATGCTGCTTTTATTTATACATATTTAGATATTGATGATTATTTATATACAATAAGTTATGCATACGCTCTTTATGCCAAAAAAGAACCTAATATTTTTTTCTCACTATTTATGGCGGATTTATCAGGATCAAGAACCATTAATGAAGTATTGAGTACTGGAAGAAATATAAAAACAATAAATGCTATGGTAAAGCAATATCACATTACAATGGAACAAGCAAAGAAAATATATAGAGAAGTTCGTTTTTATACACATGGAATCGCAACACAATTATGTATTAAGAGTATAAAATTAACAGATAAAGAAATCAAAGAACTTATTAGAAATAATATAGAAGTAAATTTAAGGGGGTTAAAAAAATGAATTTACAAGATAGAAATCAAAAACAAAGAAATTTCTTTAACGAAAAAAATAGATACATACGAAGAAGTTCATAGTTCCTATCGAGAAGTAAAAAAAGAACTTGCTCTATGTCTAGAAAAAAACACAAAGAAAATATTAGACTTAGGCGGAGGAACGGGTTTAGAATTAATGGAAATAATGAATCGGTTTCCACAAGCAGAAGTTACAGTAATTGATATATCAGAAAAGATGTTAGAAAAATTAAAACAAAAAAGATTTTCGGATAGAGTAACAACAATCTGTGGAGATTTTTTTGAAGTGGACTTTGGAGAACAATATGATGCCGTAATCTCAACGTCTGCTCTACATCATTTTAAAATGGAAGAAAAAGAAATCCTTTATCAAAAGATATATCAATGTTTAAAAGAAAACGGTCAATGGATTAATTGTGATAAAGTAGCAACAACAGCAAAAGAAGAAAAAGAAATGCTATATGAACTAGAACATCATATGGAGGAACATAAGCATATAGATACCCCTCTAACAGTAGAACACGAAGTAGAAATCTTAGAAAAAGTTGGATTTAAAATTGTTCAAATAAAAGATACAGTAAAAGAAGAATATAAATTAATCGAAGCAAAGAAAGAAACAACACAAAAATAAAATAAGATAATGGTATAATAAAGTTGGTGATACAATGGCAAAAGAAGAAAATAATTCTACAGGAGGAGAATATTCATTTGATGAAGAGCTTCTCTTTGATGCGATAGAAGAAAAATTATCTCAAATGGATATAGAAACGTTACAAAAAGTAAAGAAAAACTTAGAAAAAAATAAAGAAGACACCGAATTAATTGATAAAGTAATTAGTCGAAAAGTAGGAACAAAAGAAGAAGATCACCTAACACTAGGAGAAATCCTATTTGGTTCTTTTTTAGGATTAAAAGATCATAAAAAAAGAAAGTCAACAATCTCTTCTATATATAATCCAGAAGAATATGCCAAAAAAGATGGATATTATGATGAAAATTTAGAGGAAGAAGAACAAGAAGAAGATGACTTTTACTACGACGATTTAGATTAAAGGGCAAGGTGGAAAGATGGAATATCAAGATTATGATTTATTGCTAAAATATCAGATAGAACAAGAAAGAAGAAAAAGTTCATATGTAGGAGATCCTTCTATCTATGAAGATGGCAGAGAACTAGAAATTTTTCCAGATGGAAAAGATAGAGTAAATGGACAAAATCCTAAATTTGTATTCGCAACAGTTGTTTACTTAAAATATCAAGATCAAGTTCTTCTTCTCCAACAACAAAAAGAAGACAGAGTAGTAAATACATTGGTTGGTCTAGGTGGAAAAGTAAGACCTATGATTGGAAATGTTTCACTTGCTTCTGAGAAAAATGATTTAGAAGAAATTTTAACATCTTATAGAAGAGGAACATTAGATGCCGATGAAAGATTTAAAATAGCAGCATCACGAGAAGTAATGGAAGAAACCAGTACATATGCAGTAGATGAAAAGAAACAATACACCCATGAGATTACCAAAGAAGGAATTCATATTGATCCAAATAGATTAGAGTTAATTGGCCCAAGTAGAGTACGAATCATAAAGAAAGACAAAACAGAATGTTGGATGATTTTAAATTATCGATATGATTTAACAGAAGCAGAATATCGATGGATAGAAGAAAATGTAAAAAAAGAAAATAGAGAAGGATCTCTACAATGGATGACAGTAGAAAAAGCTGCAAGTGAAATGTCACCAACAGATAAAATTGTTTTAGAAAATAATGAAAAAGAAGTATCTGTATCAGAAATAAGAGATGAGTGTAATGGACAAAATGTGATTCATTATCAAATACAAGATATGTGGAATGCAACAGAAGAAACTAAAATCAATGGAGAAAGATGCGAACCTAAAAAGAAGAATACAAAAAAATAAGATGAGGTAATAAGAATGGAATTAGAAGTCAAAAGAGTAAAAATAGTAGTAACCATACCACCTGAAAATACAAATCATCTAAGAGAAAAAATTGGTAAATTAGGAGCAGGAAAAATAGGAGAGTATACCTACTGTACAACATCAACAAAGTCAGTAGGGACCTTTCTACCAAGTGAAAAAGCAAATCCCTACATTGGCCAAAATAAAAAATTAGAAACAGTGGAAGAAGACAGACTAGAGTTTATTTGTGAGGTAGAAAAAGTAAAAAAGGTAATACAAGAAATAAGAAAGAATCATCCCTATGAAGAACCAGCAATTGATATATATCCATTACTAGAAGAAGATACTTTTTTATAAAAAGAGGAGGAAAAAAATGAAAGTAATTGTCTGCTCAAAAAACAAAGCAAAAAATACTGCCGTAGAAGAAGTAATAAAAGAATATATACACTCATATGAAATAATTTCTTTAGAAACAAACTCCCAAGTATCAGAAACTCCAATTGGGGATGAAGAAGGATTATTAGGGTGCCAAAATAGAATAAAAGATGCGAAAAAGAAAGAACCTACAGGCGATATCTATATCGCGATGGAAGGAATTTTAACCGAAACAAAATTTGGAACTTTTCTATGTGGATGGACTACAATCTATATCAAAGAAACAGATGAATATTTATATGGCTGTAGTGCCAAAGTAAAAGTTCCTGATTCAATTATGAAAAATGTAACAAAAGAAGAAAGATTATCCGATGTCGTTGCCAAATACACAAATAGTAAAGAAGAAGAGGTTAGTAAAATAGGAACCAACGGATTACTAACCAATGGATCCTATACTAGAACAGATGAATTTAAAGATTCTATTATTTGTGCCATTTCTACAAAGTATAAAAGAATGAAATAAAAAAAGAGTTTTCCAAGGAAACTCTAAAATTCATTCTTTTTTTATTACATATTAGTAACGCTATCTTCAAAAGTATCTTTTGCGGCGGTTACTTGAGAAGCCAATTCACTCATATTTTGACTAGTGGCATTGACATACTGATGAATGGCATCAGAACTTGCATGGTATTGTTGCAAAGAATTTTGAAGAGCTTTTTGATAACGAGATTCTAAATCTGATATCTTATCTGCCAAAACAGGATTGTAAGAAGAAATAATAGATCGAATTGTACGTAAACTATTTAAAATAGTTTGATAACGTTGACTCAATTTAGAAGTAGAATTCTTTAAGATATCAGCATAGCGATTCATTTCATTAAAATCCATATTCGTCTCTCCTAACTTGAAACATTCGCATCACTTGCAAGAGAAGATTTAATCGTATTCAATAATTCAGTAGTATCACTTTGTAAATCTAATAAATCTCGGTTAAGCTGATAAATCTTATTACATTCTTGATTTCCAATCGAAGTATCTTGCAATAATTCATCTAATTTTTGGCAAGCAGTATCCAAATCTTTCAAAACTTCATTTGCTAAAGGAGCAGATAAAGATGATATTTCTGATAAGACCTTATTTCTTTGCTCAATATCTAAATTCATAATAATCACAATCCTTATGTACATTATATTATAAGAAAAGTAGAAAGACAAGTTTTGAGCAAAGAAAAAACTGAGTAAACTCAGTTATTCAATTATAAGTTCTCTATTGCTGTTCCAATTCCTTCTACATTACTTGATAAGTTTTCAAGATTTTGAATTAAACCAGTTGCATATGTAGCTAAACTTTGAGAAACTTCAGAATAAATATTAGCTGCCTTTCCTTTATAAGTAGTTAAGGAACCAGCTAAACTAGTAACTTGTTTTACCAAATCTGGACTATAATTCTCCATCATGGTTCCCATTTCATTCAAATGATCGGTTACAGTATCTAATATTTTATTAAGTTGTGTTAATTGCTCAGTAATTCTCTCAGATTGTCTTTTTAATTCTTCAGGAACAGTAGCTCCAGCTGTTCTTGATGCAGCCATGTAAAATCCCTTCCTTTCCTATTATACTTGACTATTATTCTTTTCTTGTTGATCGCAGAATGCTTCAACAGCTTTTTCTAAATCTTGTAGACAATTCCATAATTGCCCTAAAACTTTGCTAGCTTCTTCTGCTTTGGAAGCTAAATTTTCTCCAAATTGAGTTCCTGTTAGATTATAACGATCTAAACTTTGTTTAACATAATCAAATGAGTTTTTAATGTCATGAAGATTATTTCCATTTCCATCTACAGTAAGATCACGAAACTTTTTAAAATCTTCACAGAAAGTTCTCAATTTTTCGATATCTTGTTCAGTCATGTTATCCTCTCCTTTAAATCTTATATATATTTATCGTAACACAAATAAAAAGAAGTAACGCAGAGAATTTTCAAACTTGACAATAAAAAAGTAAAATAGAAAAAATTAGAAAACAAAATATGACTTAATAAGTCATTGCGACATAAAAAGAAATCTTATATAGTGGAGAGGAAGGCGATACAGATGAATCAAGAAAAAATGGGACAGTTTATTTCAGAACTAAGAAGAGAAAGAAATATGACACAAAAGGAACCATAAAATTATTATTAACAACACCAAATAAAAGAGAAAAAGTCATTCTTTCTAAATGGATTTATTTAGTATTAAATGTATATATTCTATGGATAGTAGGAAGTGTCCTTTTATGGACCATCAGTGCAATAAAGTATGGCTATTCTGATCTTTTCGTAAATGAACTAGTTCTATTTCATGGAAAAGTATATGAAGTAAATTATGTCTTATGGTATCTATTCCATATGTTCCGTCATAGTATTCCTGTAATTTGTTTATTATCTTTCCTATTGTTTTTATCAACAACGACAAAGAATATAGCGTTAACTTCCAGTATTTGTTCTGTTACTACATTTTTATCTTTGATAATATGGGCTGCACTAAGTGTTCTAAACAAGAAGGCTTTATATAAAACAGCCTATATTCCATTTTGTTATATAGACTATAATATTATCCGAGAAAATAGTGATAGCTTCATAGATGTTTTAGCAAACACCAATCTACCAAATCATTATGGTTTATGAATCAATGCAATTTTTACACTTTTGTATTTAGGAATCAGTATTTACTATTATAAAAAAATAGATATTGTCAACAAGTCCTAAAGGTATGCTATAATGGTAATAAGATAGAGGTGAAGGAAAGTGCAAGGAACATTAAAAGATTTGATTAGGGAAGCATGGCGTAAAGGAAAAGAATCCGGCATGTCAGATCAAGAAATCATTGCAGAAATTGAAAATGAGATAAAACAAAGACAAACGAATGGGCAAGTAGCAACCGATACAAGAAGAAAGAAAAAGTATAACTATACACCAATGACAGAAGAAGAAATAGAGGCAGCCCAAAGAGAAATTGGGATTACTGATGCAGGAGAAGAGCGAGTAGAAAGAGTAGTCTATACATCCCCTCAAGTCCTATATGGACCTCCTCCAGTAAAAGAAGAAACAACAGTGGTCTACCAATCTCCTCAAGTCTTATACGGTCCACCTCCAGTGAAAGAAGAAACAACAGTAGTTTACCAACCACCTCAAGTTTTATATGGACCTCCTCCAAGAGACGAGCTGGAATCAATGTTTGTAGAAGAAGATACCCCTAAAACAACACCACATCAAAAATAATCCAATAGAAGACAAAATGTCTTCTTTTTGTGTAAAGTAAGAAAATAAATCAAGAAGAAAATAAGAAGCATGATATAATAAAAGAAAGAATAAGAGGTGAACCGTATGAAATGTACAAACTGTGGCATGGAGGTAGAAAATGGTGCAAGATTCTGTACCAACTGTGGAAAAACAATAGAGCAGCAAGCACCAGAAGGAGTTCCTGTAAACAATATTCAAAACGGACAACCAGGCGTTCCTATGCAACAAGCTCCTCAACCAAATAAGAGTAATAAGATTGTTTGGATTATTATAGGAGTAGTTGCTGGTGTATTTGTATTTATTGCAATTGGAATCATCCTATTAGCAACTTTGTTTGCTGCAGAAACAAAAAAGGTAATAGAAAAACAGTCTGATATTGTAGAGCATGAAAGTCCAATAGATAAAGATAATATTGTGGATGGAAAACTAATAAAAACAATAAAATCACCAACAGGACGTCAAATAAGAATCATCCAAAGTAAAATCCATACAGTAACAGCAGATACAGAATACCTATATAAAGATGCAGAAGAAAAAAGAGAGAAATATAAAATAATGACTGAGGAAGAAGCAGATAAATTAGATTCAACACCAATTTATATCATGGCTGTTAAAAAAATAATATCCGAATTAAAATATGAATCTTTATCAGAACAACAATTGCGAGAAACATTAGCAGAAGAAAATTACCCAGAAGATGCGATTAATTATGCTATAGAGACAGTAAATATTGACTGGGATATTATGGCAGAGATGAGAGCTGCAAGTTACATGCACCATCTTGATGGCGTATCAAAAAAACACTTAGTAGAATTATTAGTCTATGAAAAATTTACAGAAGAACAAGCAGAAAAAGCAGCTTCCAACAAGAATTATGACTTTTATGAACAAGCTGTAAAAAAGGTATGTGATTACAAATACGTAATGCCTAAGTATGGAAGAGAATATACAAGAGACGAAATCAAAGAGCAAATGGGAGAAGAATCAGACATATATGATGGATTTACCAAAGCAGAAATCGATTTTGCTTTAAAAGAAGTATATGATAATCTCTAAAAAGAAACTAACACACGTTAGTTCTTTTTTTTGAAAACAAAAAAAAGAAAAAAGTAGGATAACAAAGAAGAACATGGTATAATAGAAAGTAAGAAAGATCATAATATGAGAAGAGGTTGATGAAATGTTAAAAAAGATAGGGAAAATTGCATTTCTTTTTCTACTAATGATTCTATTAGTAGGATGTGGCAAAAGCAAAAAAGAAAAAGAAGAAATACTTGGAGACTATGTAGGAGAATACACAGTAACATTTGATGAAAATATAGAAATGTTAAAAAAATATAAATTTTATGAAAAAGTAAAAATAAAAGAATGTAAATCCAAAAAAGAGAAACATTGTTTGATTTTAGCAGGAAATGATACACAATTATCGGTTATGGAAGAAAAAGAAGGAATAGATGAATATATATCCATTCCAATGGACTTCTTAATCGATGAGAAAAAAAGTGACATAGAAAAAGATGATGATTTTGTAAAAGCAAGAGCATGCCTAAAATGGAATGAATTTGGATTACTAGAGCAATTCATGTGCCCACCAGTAGATACAGAATTATATGAAAAAGAAGAACTAGATCCAGATTACTTTATAAGACTTGCAAAAGAAGAAAAAGAAAAGTAAACCTCTTTTTCTTTTTTTGTAGAAAAATATCATAAGATAATCTTTCTTTTTTGATTTTTTTTGATACAGATATGATATAATAATGATATGTTAGAAAATAAAGAGGTGTTTCAATGTATAAGATAGTAAAGAATGAGCAAATAAGTCCTAATTCTTTTTTAATGGAATTAGAAGCTCCTGAAGTAATTAAGAAAGCAATGCCGGGTCAATTTGTAATTGTTATGGCAAAAGAAGATAGTGAAAGAATTCCGCTAACGATATATGACTATGATAAAGAAAGTGGAATCTTATCTTTAATTTATCAAGTAATTGGAGCCTCTACAGAAGAGTTATCCACATTAAAAGAAGAACTTTTTGCTGTAGTAGGACCACTTGGAAAACCAAATGAGATTTGTGCCAACCCAGAAGAATTTAAAGGTAAAAGAATCGTATATGTAGCAGGAGGAGTTGGAATTGCTCCCGTATATCCACAAGTAAAATATCTAAAAGAACATGGTTTTGAAGTAGATATTATCTATGGTTCAAGAGAAAAAGATCTATTATTAATTAGAGAAAAAGCGGAAGCAGTAGCTAGAAAAGTAATGTATACAACAGATGATGGATCCTTTGGAGAAAAAGGATTTGTAACAACAGTATTGGAAAGAGAAATTAATAATTATGATATTTGTGTTGCAATAGGACCAATTATTATGATGAAAAATGTTGCAGAAACCACTAGAAAATATAATGTAAAAACAATTGTTAGTATGAATCCTTTAATGGTAGATGGTAGTGGTATGTGTGGAGCATGCCGTTGTGAAATAGAAGGAAAACCTAAATTTGCTTGTATAGATGGACCAGAATTTGATGGACATAAAGTTAATTTCGATTTAGCCCTAAAAAGAATGAATATATATAAAGAAGAAGAAAAAGAAAAATGGGAACAAATGAAAAAGTCCCTAGGAAAGAATTAGGAGGTGTTAGTGATGAACGATGGCGGAAAAGTAATCATGAGAGCACAAGAACCTAATGTAAGAAATAAAAACTTTGAAGAAGTAGAATTAGGTTATACCAAAGAAGAAGCCCTAAAAGAAGCATCAAGATGTTTACACTGTAAGATTCCAAAATGTGTAGAAGGATGCCCTGTTAACATTATGATTCCAGAGTTTATTGCAGCTCTAAAAGAAGATGATGTAAAAAAAGCTTATGATATTATCAGTGAATCATCTTCTTTACCAGCAATTTGTGGAAGAGTTTGTCCTCAAGAAAAACAATGTGAAGCAAAATGCGTAAAAGGAATCAAAGGTGACTCTATCGCAATAGGATCTCTAGAAAGATATGTAGCCGATGAAGCAATTAAAAATAATTTTACAACCATTATAAAAGTTCCTAAGAAAAATAAGCATGTCGCAATCGTAGGAAGTGGACCTGCAGGACTTACTTGTGCAGGAGATCTTGCAAAAGCAGGATTTGATGTTACCATTTTTGAAGTACTACATAAAGCAGGAGGAGTTTTAACATATGGAATTCCAGAATTCAGACTTCCAAAAGCAATTGTAGAGAATCAAGTAAAAAGCTTAAAAAAATTAGGAGTAAGAATTCGTACCAATGTCCCTGTTGGTAATGCAATTACTTTAAGTGAATTACAAGAAAAATTTGATGCCGTATTTGTAGGTACCGGTGCAGGACTTCCAAAATTCATGGGAATTGAAGGAGAAGATGCAAGCGGTGTTTTCTCAGCAAACGAAATTTTAACAAGAATTAACTTAATGGGTGGATTTAAAGAAGATTCTAAGACTCCAATCAAACATGCCAAAACAGCATACGTAATTGGAGGAGGAAATGTAGCAATGGATGCAGTTCGTTCTCTAAAAAGATTGGGAGTAGATGCACACATTATGTATAGACGTAGTGAAGAAGAACTACCTGCTAGAAAAATGGAAGTTCATCATGCAAAAGAAGAAGGGATTGAATTCAATCTATTACAAAATCCAGTAAAAATCATAGTAGATGAACAAAATAATGTAACCGGTATGGAAGTAGTAGATATGGAATTGACAGAACCAGGAGAAGACGGAAGAAGAGGAGTCGTTGAAAAAGAAGGCTCTAACCACGTTGTTGAATGCGATATGGTAGTTATGGCTCTTGGAACAGGACCAAATCACGAAGCATTAAAAGAAAGTCCAATTGCTCTTACATCTAGAAACTTAATTGAAGTAGATGAAAGTGGAACCAAGACTTCTTTAGATAATGTCTATGCAGGAGGAGACGCTGTAACAGGAGCAGCAACAGTAATTCTTGCAATGGAAGCAGGAAAGAAAGCAGCAAAACAAATCATAGAAAGATTTAGTTAGAAATGTAATGTAAATAATTGTCAAAGGAAGAAGACAAATAGTTTACAAAAAAAAATACAAATGAGATAATCAAAATAGGCAAGATAGAATTCTTGCGTGTAACATGTCATATTAAAAAATGAAAGGTGGTGAATAATATGGCAGGTGGAGTAATGATTAACGGACCTGAGTTAAACAAAACTGCAGAAAAAACAAGAGAAAATGCTGAAACTTTCAAAGAAAAGTATACAGCTATTATGAACGAGGTAAAGGATAAAATCGTAGGTGACTTTACTCAAGATGGAAAAGCATGGACAGGAGTAAAAGCTCAACAATTCGTTGATAATGTTCAAGCAACAGAAGCAGATTTTATCGCTGCATACAACAATATTAAAAAAGCAGCAGACACATTAGATAGTCACGTTCAAGTTTGGACAAATTTCGATGCTTAGAAAAATAATATAGTAAAGGAGAGATGAATATGGCAGTAACAGCTTACATTGATTATAATAAAATGATCGCTTTAAGTGATGAAGTTGCAAGAATTGGTAGTGAGATTACTACACTTTTTGAAACTGAAATTTTAGGAAACAGATACAATGAAGTACAAGCCGCTTATAACGGTGAAGCTGCAGAAGCATATGCCGCAGAAGTAAAAAGTAGTATTACAAAAGTTGAACAAGATATTCAAAAACTTGTTGATGATATTAAAACAGAAGCTAATACACAAAAACAAGCTTGGGAAAATCAAGACAGAACTGCAGCAAACGCATAGAGAATATTATAGAAATTACAATTGTAATTTCTTATTAGTGTGGATTAGTTCATAATCCCTACTAATAAGGAATTAAAGAAAGGAGTAATATTATGAATGGTGAAGGTGGAACAACATTAGCAAACTTTGAAGCAGGAGTAAATGGCGATTTTACAGGGTGTGATCCTCTTACAGAAGATTGGATATATATCGGTAAACAAACAGAAATTATTAATGATTACACAACAGACTCTGCAAATAAAGCAGAAAATGTATCTTCAGACATAGAATCTGATAAAGCCAGAGTCGTTGAAACAGAACTATTAGTTCAAGGGGAAAATGGTCAACAGGCTCAAACGAATATAGTGGATGCAAAACAAAATTTGGATGAATTAAAACAAACTATGAATTCCATTAGAAATGATAGTGGTTTCAGAGCAAAAATGGTTAAATTTAATGATAACCTAGAAAAGGCAAAAAAAGAAAAATATAGAGATTACCTTCGAGGCAAATGTGATGAGTTTAACGATATGAAAAAGATCACAGCATACTGGTATTACGATATGGATCCCAATCATGGCGATGCATGTGAAAGATATTATCAGCTTTCTGCAAGTGAATTGAAAAGTCAGTCAGTTCCCCAATTAGGAATGTCAAATGATAATACCAAAAATGTTATAAATTACGAGTATGACAGTATTTGGTGTGATAGATTTATAAAATCGTGGGATACATTCTTAGACATGCAAAACGATACAATTTATAAAAATTTAAAAGACAGAGAATCAAAATATGGAATAGATTTTGGGCTTGAATCTATAGTAGGATTGAAAAAATATATTGATAACCCAGAAGGCTTTAGACCAGAAAATACATATTAAGGGAGGTGAACACTGTGTCATCTGTAAACTATGAAGTAATGCAACAAGTGATAGAAGATCTTGGTGAAAAAATCACAGAAACTCAACAAATCAATAATAATTTAGATAACATGTTAAACGAACTTGACCCTAGAGTAGGAGAATTCTTGAAGTCAAGTCATGGTATAGAAGAACAACAGGGAAAGGTTGATGCTGCAAAAACGGATATTGCAAATTATCAAAACTGGTTGGAAGCGGCAGTTCAAAAAGTAAAGGATACAGACAGCAAACTTGCTGGAGATACTTCACTTGGAACATCCAATATAAATGGTATTGGAGCTGGAGGAACAGGTGTAGGTGCAGTAGTAGGTGGAGGTTATCAAGGATTTGGTACAGATGTTGATGACGGAAAAACAGATACAGAAAGTGTTACAAAAACCGAAGACTACTTCATTAACCCAGAGGATTTAAAAAATCTTTCTGCCGAGGCAAAAGAACAACTTCGAAATATGTTAAAACAACTAGGATATACGGATGAAGAAATTGAAAAGATATTAAATGGTGAAGTAGGAATTCCTCCTGAAGATTATGAAGAATTAAAAGCTCTTATAGAAAAATTGAAAGAAAAGAATCCAGATGTTGCAGAAGAACTAGAAGACATTTTGGATATTGAAGATCCATTCCCAGATGATGAAAAAGGACCTGGTACCGTTGATGATGGTGATAATGATAATACAGATGGAGATGGCCTAGATCACGGTGACAATGAAAATATCACTCAACCAGATGATAACATTGATTCAGAAAATGGAAACGGAAATGGAGATAACGGAAATGATTCTAATAATATAAACGGTGGCGATAATCAAAATGGAGGAAATCAATTAGACGAGTCCAAGACAGAAACAGGAACAAGTATTGGAGGTTCTGTTGTAGGTGTAGGAGGAACCGTTGGAGAAGGTGGAAAAGATACATCAGAAGTAGGCAACGCTGCTGCCACATCCGCAAAAGATGGACTTGGCAAAGGAATAGATTCCATTATGTCTGCCATTGGAAAAGGAGCTGCTAAACTAACAGGAGGAGTTACTCCATATAGTGGCGGAAATGGAACAGTATCTGGTTCAGCTATCAATAGTGCCTCTGCAGGAATTATTGCCGCTGCAAGCTTAGCTGCAGGAGGATCTGCTGCAGGTGGAGGATTATTACTTGGTAAAAAATTAAGTACAATAAGATTTACCCCAGAAGATTGGGAATCATTAGGAGAAGATTACCAAGGAATTATCGAGAAATTAATGATAACCGTTGGATTTACAGACGAAGAAAGAGAAACTTTCAAAACATCCAACTTCAAGATTGCTACTAGTGAATTAAAAGAACATGTTAAGAAAATCGATAAAGCAACGGAAAATAGTACCGATTGTGAAGAGGAATTATTAAAACAATATGGATTCTCTATGATCGATGAAAATGGTAAAGTAATAGATTACTTACTATTTATTACAATGATTGTCGATGGTAAGAATTCAATTGATGAATTTAATATGTACAATATTATTAACCAACATCTAGAAAATGTTAACGAATCAGACTTTATCTATGCTGGAATCTCTATGGAAGATTACATAGATAATGAAGAAGAAGAGGAAGAAATCAAGATTGCAAATGATCCAACAGAAGAACAACAAGAAAGTCCAGAAGAAAAAGAAGAAGAGACTTCATCAAATGAGTCAGAAGAATCTTCAACTTCTGTATCCACTGGTTTAGATAAAGAATGGTTAAAAGGTATTGGAATAGACGACTAAAAGGAGATAAAATATCTCCTTTTTCATTTAAAAAATAAAAATCATTTATACATTACAAAAATATGTAACAGTAAAACATAAAACAAAATAAAAGAGGCTTTCTGGCCTCTTAATCTATGTACAAGAGGATCTTCACACTTACAGTGAACCTTCCTCTACCAATAATATATGTAAACAAAATAAAATAATACATAATTTGTATAAAAAAATAAAAATATGTTACACTATATATGACAATATGGAAGTGGTGAGATTATGGAAATAAGAGAACAAAAAAGTGCATTAGATAAAAATTTAGAATCTGTAAATCAATTATGGAGGTCACTTTGACATTCCAAATAAGAAAAAAGAAGTACAAGAGTTAGAAAAACAAACAGAAAATCCTAACTTTTGGAGTGATCGTTCTCTAGCAGAAGAGACAATCCGAAAAATAAATGAAGAGAAAGATACAATTTATAAAGTAGAAGATTTACAAAAAGAAATAGAAAGTAACAGTGAGATTCTTCATCTACTAGAACAAGAAGAAGATACTTCTTTATTCGAAGAAGTTTGTAAAAATATTGAAACGATTACAAAAAGAGTAGAAGAATTAAATGACTTGGTATTACTAAGTGGTCCATACGATCACAATGATTGTATTTTAGAAATCCATCCTGGAGCTGGAGGAACAGAGTCTTGTGATTGGGCAAGTATGTTATACCGTATGTATGTAAGATGGTGTGAAAAAAAGAATTATAAAACCGTCCTACTAGACTATCAAGATGGAGAAGAAGCAGGAATTAAGAGTGTATCCTTATTAATAAAAGGAGCATATGCATATGGATATTTAAAAAATGAAAAAGGAGTACACCGATTAGTAAGACTATCTCCATTTGACTCTAACAATAGAAGACACACTTCTTTCGCATCTGTAGAAGTTACACCAGATATTGATAAAGATGTAGAAATAGAAATTGATGAGAAAGACTTAAAAATAGATGTTTACCATTCCTCAGGAGCAGGTGGACAAAGCGTGAATACAACTGATTCCGCAGTAAGAATTACTCATCTTCCAACAAAAATAGTAGTAACTTGCCAAAATGAAAGAAGTCAAATTCAAAATAAAGAACAAGCAATGAAAGTTCTAAAAAACAAATTGTTATTAATAAAACTAGAAGAACAAGAAAAAGAATTAAATGAAATTAAAGGAGAACAAAAAAATAATGAATTTGGTTCTCAAATAAGAAGTTATGTCCTTCATCCATATTCCATGGTAAAAGATCATCGTACCAATGTAGAAACAAGTAACACAGGAAAAGTATTAGATGGTGATATTGACTTATTTATAGAAAGTAATTTAAAAAAGGGGATTGAGAAATGAACGTTTTCTCTAAAATGAAAAATGTTAAAATAAGTTATTCTAAAAAAAATTATGGAAAGAGATTTCTCTCCTTCTTTTTTGGTTGCTTAATTATAGCGTTCTCTTATAACTTATTTATTGCATCCAATGATTTAGTGCCTGGAGGAGTGGGAGGAATCGCTGTTATTCTTAGTAATTTATTGAATTGGGATAACTCTCTTGTGATATTAATCTGTAATTTCCTTTTGGTTATCTTAAGTTTTTTCCTATTAGGAAAAGAAAAAACAAAAAACACCATTTTAGGAGCGATTCTATTTCCTATTCTAGTAAAACTAACAGAACATGCCAATGTATGGGTTCAAGTAGATACTTCTAAAATCTTACTCATGGCAGTCATTGGTGGAGCATTCTACGGAGTAGGAGCAGGACTAGTTTTTAAAGCAGGATTCACAACAGGAGGTACCGATATTCTTAACCAAATTCTTTGTAAATATGGAAAAATGAGTATGGGAAAGAGTATGTTATTAAGTGATGGATTAATCGTATTACTATCAGGCCTATTCTTTGGAGTAACCAGTATGATGTATTCCATCCTAATATTATATATGATTAGTATCATATCAGATAGAATTGTATTAGGAACATCCGATAATAAAATGTGCTATATCATAACAGATAAAGAAGAAGAAATTAAAGGATATATTTTAGATATTCTAAGTCATGGAGCAACAATTTTTAGAGCCAAAGGAGGAACAGACAAACGAAAAGAAAATGTTATTATGACAGTCGTTCCTAGTAAGAGGTATCAAGAACTAAAAGATGGAATTGAAAAGATCGATGAAGATGCATTCTTCATTGTAACCGATTCCTATGAGTTGTTTGGAGGAGAATAAAAATGGAAGAGATCTTAAAAAAAATTACAAGTAAAAATAAAATAAGTAGATTTTTCGTTTTAGTGATTGCTTTAGTATTAAGTGCCATTTTATATAATTTATTTCTACAACCAATGAACTTAGTAGCAGGAGGAACCAATGGTATTGCAATTATTACAAAAGCCTTATATGGTATTAATCCTGCTTTAATGATTTTTTTAATCTATTCTGCCTGTATTGTAATTAGCTTTTTATATTTAGGGACAGAAAAAACAATGACAACAGTTGCAGCAAGTATTCTATATCCCATCTTAGTACAATTAACATCTCCAATTGGAAATTATTATCCAGCAGATGCCGACCCTCTTTTATTAGCAATCTTTGCGGGTGTCTTAGGAGGAGTCTCAAGCGGACTTATTTACAGAACAGGTTATAACAATGGAGGAACAGCAGTAATTAGTCAAGCTCTATTCGAACATAAAAAAATATCCATAGCGAAATCTTCTTTAGTAATCAATGGACTAATTGTCTTAACAGGAGCTTTCTTCTTTGGAACAACCAATGCTCTTTATGCAATCATCTATCTATTTATATGTAACATAGTAACCGATAAAGTTCTATTAGGAGTATCCAATAATAAAGCATTCTATATTATTACCGATCAAGAAGAAAGCGTAAATGACTATATTATGAGAATCTTAGGACATTCCGTAACCGTATTCGATGTAAAAGGAGGATTCCTAGAACAAAAAAGAAGAGTACTTTTAACAGTAATTCCAACAAGAGAATATTATAGAGTAACCGAAGGAATTAAAGAAATCGATCCAAACGTATTTTTTGTCGTAACAGATGCATACCAAGTAAAAGGTGCAAAATAATGCAAAACAAGGAGAAAAAAGGGAAAAGTATGGGAACTTCCCTTTTTTTATGGAAAAAGGTATGTTATAATTAAAGATACTAAGGTGGTGAAAAAATAGGTGGATTTAATTAGAATCAAAAATGTAGAAAAAAAATACAAAAATGGAGTAACAGCCATCTATGACTTAAACTTAGCAATAGAAAAAGGATCCTTTGTATTCGTAATCGGAGGTTCTGGAAGTGGAAAATCAACATTAATTAAGATGCTGTACCGCGAAGAAAAACCAACCAAAGGACAAGTTATTGTAGGTGGATTAGATGTTGCAAAACTAAAAGATAGAAAAGTATACAAACTAAGAAGAAAATTAGGAATTGTATTTCAAGATTATAGATTATTACCAAAATTAACCGTATTTGAAAATGTAGCCTTTGCATTAGAGTGCCTAGGAGAAAAGAAAAATGAAATTAGACAAAAAGTCTTAAAAGCATTAGAAGATGTAGGCTTAAAAAACAAAGTACATAGCTATCCTGATCAATTATCTGGTGGAGAACAACAAAGAGTAGCTATCGCAAGAGCAATAGTAAATGATCCAAAATTATTATTATGTGATGAGCCAACAGGAAACCTTGATCCAGAAAGAAGTATGGAAATTATGCAAGTACTAGAGGACATTAATAAAAATAGAGGAACAACAATTATTATGGCAACTCATGATAAGGAAATTGTAAATAAAATGAAGAAACAAGTTATTACTTTAAAAGATGGTCACCTAGTAAATGTTAAGAAGAAAGGAAAGTACGAAGATGAAGCTATTTAGAATGATCGGAAGAAGCATCCGAGATGCTTTTAAAAGCGTAATAAGAAACTTCAGTTTATCTTTAGCATCCATCTCTTGTATTACAATTACCTTAATCATAGTAGCAATAGCAATTATGGCCTCTTTAAATGTTAAAAATTTTACAACAGAAATTGAAAAAGATATGACAATTGTTGTATTCCTAGATAGTTCAACCACCGAAGAAGAAGCAAAAGAAGTAGAAGAGAAAATAAAAAATCTAGATAATGTGAGTGAATACACATATCAAACTAAAAAAGAAGTAAAAGAAATGATGCAAGAAGAATCCGAAGTTTTCAAAGAAGTATTAGATAATTTTGATGATGAATCAAGCCCATTAAAAGATACATTCCAAGTAAAAGTAGAAGAAGTCTTATTTATCAAATCAACCGCAAAACAAATTGAGAATATGGATCATGTCTCTGTAGTAAGATATGGAGAAGGTATGGTAGATAAGATGGTATCTGCATTTACATCAATTGAGAAAGTAACTTATGGTGTAGTAATTGCCTTAGTTCTAGTAACTCTATTCTTAATTATCAATACAATTAAATTAACAATTTCCGCAAGAAAAAAAGAAATTGGAATTATGAGATTAGTAGGAGCTAGTAACTTTACGATTAAAACACCATTCATTATAGAAGGTATGATATTAGGAATGTTTGGATCTATCATACCAATTATCATTACAACATATGGATATATGGCATTCTACAATCACTTTGATGGTTATTTGTATTCAGAACTAATTAAATTAGTTTCACCAGAACCATTTATCTATCAAGTATCCCTAATCGTTCTAGGAGTAGGAATCTTAGTAGGTATGATTGGAAGCTCTGGCGCAGTAAGGAAGTATTTAAAAGTATAATGAAGAAAAAAATAATAGGAATCATTATGCTTATCGTTCTACTAGGAAATATCTTTATTCCAGTAGATGCCTCTGCAACGACTCTTAGAGAATACGAAGAGTTGTTGGCAAAATATGAGAATGAATTAAATGATACAAGTAACCAAATTAGTATGAGTAAAAAAGAACTAGAAGAGATTCAAGCAAAAATAGCAGATATTGAAAAACAGATGAAAGAAGCAGAAGATGAGATACAACGACTTGAAGAAGAAATCAAGAAAAACAACGAAGAAATAAAAAAGAAAAAAGAAGAATCCAAAGCATTAATGGAATATTACCAAATCTCTAATGGAGAAAATATTTACCTAGAATATGCTTTTGGAGCAAGTGATATTACCGATATGGTTTATCGTATGTCTATTGTAGAACAACTTACAGAATATAATAATCGTGTCATGAAAGAGTTAAAAGATTTAATTAAGAAAAATCAAGAATCTCAAAAAGAATTAACAAAGAAGAAAGAAGATTTAAAAGTATTACAATCAGAACTAAATGAGCAAGCAAGAAAAGTAAAAGGAAATATTTCTACAATGGAAGGAACCATTCCAAATCTAAAAGAAAATGTATCAGTCTATAGAGACCAAGTAGATTACTACAAGAGAAATGGTTGTGAACCTGATGATGAGATTGGAGTAGACTGTGTAAGAGGAAACAATGCATATGGATTTGTCTTCCCACTAAGTGGAAGTTATTGGACATCAACAGGATACTATTGGAATGGATCATCTGGTCACAAAGGATTAGACTTTGCTCAAGGATGTGGGAATCCTGTAAAAGCAGTTGCGAATGGTAGAGTATACTATGTTGGAAATACCAAAGATATTTATGGAGCAAATATGATTTTAATTGTACATAACTATCAAGGTAGATTAGTATTCTCACAATATACTCACCTTTCTGGATATAACGTTTATACCAACCAACAAGTAACGGCAGGACAAGTCATTGGATACGTAGGAACAACAGGATGGTCATCAGGATGCCACTTACACTTAGAGATGTCAGTAGATATGGGTTGGGATTATAATTGGCCAGGAAACTATTGGACTTATGTTCACTATATCGTAAATCCATATAACTATATACCAAGAGGATAAAAAAGAAGTAAAACAATGAAGTTTTACTTCTTTTTTTTTGAATAAGTTTTCTCTAAACAGTAACTAACCACATCCGGAAAATCTGTAATATAGTATAGATCATCATAATAATCCCCTGCTTGCTGAAGAACTTGCATAATTTCTTCTGGATGGTTTAATGTCCATACTGCAACCTTTTTATTTTGACCAAAGAGTTCTTTTAAAGTATCTGCAGTTACAAGATTTTTACGAAGCGTAATCATATCAAAAGAAGATGCTTTTGATAATTGATCTTTAGAAGATACAATTGCAGCATAAGAATATTCTGGTAAAACTTCTCTTAGTTTTTCTAAAGCATCTAAATTAGCACTTTGAAGAATAATAGCTTGAGAAAAAGAAGTACCCAGTTTTTCTTTTAAAGCAGAAAGAAAAGAATCAACATTCCCATCAAACTTTAAATCTAATAAGATTTTCTTATTTCCACAAGATTCCATCCCTTCTTCTAAAGTAGGAAGAGAGTAAGAATGAAGAGTCTGTAAAAGTCGATCAAGATAGAAAAAAGAATAACCATTTTGAATAGAATTTTTAAAATGTAAGAGTTGATTTTCTGTTGTAGGTAAAAACTTTTTCTTTTGTAAATCAGAAAGACTTTCTTCTTCAATATCATAAGGAATAAGATGAGTAGAAAGCAAATCATCTGTATGAGAAAGGACAATTTCCCCATCTCTAGTAAGTCTTGCATCCACTTCAATATAATCAACATAAGGACTTTCTCCTGCAAGAGCAATCGCATCGATAGTATTTTCGAATTCTTTAGAAGAATACCCTCTATGAGCAACAATAGAAAAAGAATCATCTTGAAAAGAATCTGTATAATGAACAACTTGATCAGAAAACTCTTCAGCTTTATCTCGACAACTCTTAATTTTAGCGCCTCCCATAAAAATCATACATAAAGTGGTAGAATAAAGAATGAATTTTTTAACATTATTTCTCATCTTTATCACTTCCGTGTTCCCTATAATATCACAAAAAATGCGATTTGAAAATGAAAAGTAAGGAGGAAAAAGGAAATCACAATCCTTGTATTCCCTATAAAAAAATGGTAGAATATAGACGAAATTAGATGGTCTATCTAGAAAAAGAAAAGGAGGCTTATATGTTCGAATTAGTATCAAAATATCAACCAAGTGGAGATCAACCAGAAGCTATAAAAGAACTAGTAGAAGGAATTCAAGAGGGGAAAAAAGAACAAGTACTCCTTGGAGCAACCGGTACCGGAAAAACATTTACGATTGCGAATGTCATAAAAGAGGTAAACAAACCAACCTTAGTACTTGCTCACAATAAAACACTTGCAGGACAGCTATATAGTGAATTAAAAGAATTATTTCCAAATAATAAAGTAGAATACTTTGTCTCATACTATGATTACTACCAACCAGAAGCCTATGTTCCATCAACAGATACTTATATTGAAAAAGATTCCTCAATTAATGATGAAATAGATGAACTACGTCATGCCGCAACATCAGCTTTAATTAGTAGAAGAGATGTCATCGTAGTTGCCTCTGTCTCTTGCATCTATGGTATTGGAGAAGTAGAAGAATATAAAAGCAAAATGTTAACACTATCCGTAGGAGAAAAAATAGAAAGAAATAAAGTTCTAAATAAATTAGTGGAAATGTTATACGAAAGAAATGATATGGATTTTAAACGTGGAACTTTCCGAGTAAGGGGAGATACCTTAGAAATCATTCCTGCAAACCAAAATACCCAAGGTTATCGAATAGAATTTTTCGATGAAGAAATTGATCGTATATCAGAAATTGATACGCTAACAGGAACGATCATCAATAATGTAAAAAATGTTTCAATCTTTCCCGCAAGTCACTTTGTCGTAAGCGATGATAAATTAAAAGAAGCCATTGTAAGAATCAAAAAAGAATTAGAAGAAAGATTACAAGAGTTAAAGGCAAATAATAAATTACTGGCAGCAGAGCGTCTAGAACAAAGAACAAATTATGATATTGAAATGTTACAAGAAACAGGATTCTGTTCCGGAATTGAAAACTATTCTGCACCAATGGCAGGACGTGCACCAGGAGAGACTCCAACAACATTAATGGATTTCTTCCCAAAAGACTACTTATTGGTAGTAGATGAATCCCATGTAACCCTTCCTCAAGTAAGGGGAATGTATAATGGAGACCGTGCTAGAAAACTAAATCTAGTAGAATATGGATTTCGTCTACCAAGTGCTCTAGATAATAGACCTTTAATGTATGATGAGTTTGAAAAGAAAATTAATCAAGCAATCTATGTATCCGCAACGCCGGGGGATTATGAATTAGAACATACAAACAACCAATATGTAGAACAAATCATTCGTCCAACAGGACTATTAGATCCAACAATCGAAGTAAGAAAAACAGAAGGACAAATTGATGACCTAGTAGGAGAAATAAAAGATCGTATCGAAAAAAACGAAAGAGTCTTAATCACAACACTAACGATTCGTATGGCAGAAGAATTAACCAACTATTTAAAAGAGTTAGATATCAAAGTAGCCTATCTACATAGTGAAGTAAAAACACTAGAGAGAATGCAAATCATCCACGATATTCGTATAGGAAAATATGATGTCTTAGTAGGAATCAATCTATTAAGAGAAGGTCTAGACATTCCAGAAGTATCTTTAATCGCCATCCTAGATGCCGATAAAGAAGGATTCTTAAGAAGTACACGAAGCCTAATTCAAACAGTAGGTCGTTGTGCAAGAAATGCCAATGGACATGTTATTTTATATGGAGATAAGATTACCGATTCTATGCAAGAGACCATGGAAGAAACTGCAAGACGTAGAAAAATTCAAGAAAAGTATAATGAAGAACATGGAATAACACCAAAGACAATTATCAAAGAGATTCGAGAAGTTATTTCAAATAATGATGAAAAAGCAAGCAAGAAAGAAAAGAAAATGACAAAGAAAGAACTTGCTCTAATGATGGATCGTCTAGAACAAGAAATGAGAGAAGCTGCAAAGAACTTAGACTTCGAACGTGCTATGGAGTTACGTGATATTTTATTTGAAATGAAATCACAGTAAGTAGGAGATATGAAAAAGTATAAAAAAATATATATAGAAATCACAAATCGTTGTAATCTAAATTGTTCCTTTTGTAAAAATACAACACGAGAAAAAAAGGACATGACAATAGAAGAGTTTCAAAAGGTTTTAGAACAAGTAAAAGAGTATACCAACTATATTTATCTCCATGTAAAAGGAGAACCCCTTCTTCACCCAAAGGTAATAGAGTTTATTCATCTAGCAGAAACCTACCACTTAAAAGTAAATTTAACAACAAATGGTACTCTATTTCAAAAATATGCAGAAGAATTAGGAAAGTGTAATAATCTAAATAAAATAAATTTTTCTCTTCACTCAGAAAACAAAAAAGAAAACTATTTAGAAGAAATCTTTGAAAATGTAAAAGCCCTTTCTGAAAAGACAACAGTCATCTATCGACTATGGACATTAAAAAATAATGAGTTAGATAAAAAATCAACAGATATCGTGGATAAAATAAAATCCTATTATCTTTTATCCACACAAACAGTGGATAAAATAAAAAAAGAAAAAAATATTAAAATTTCTTCCACAATTTATGTGGATAAAGAAAATGGATTTGAGTGGCCTGAAATAACAAACCACAAAAGTTGTGGATATTGTCATGCACTAAAAACCCAGATTGCTATTTTAGTAGATGGAACCGTAGTTCCTTGTTGCTTAGATGGAGAAGGACAAATTTCTCTAGGAAATATTTTAAAAGAACCATTAGAAGAAATTATTCAAAAAGAAAGAACACAAAAATTACAAAAATCATTTCAAGATAGAAAACCAATAGAACCATTATGCCAATCTTGTACCTATAAAGAAATTTCAAAATAGAAATTTCTTTTTTTCTATCGTAAAAAAAGAAAAATCATAAATAAAAAATAAGAAATGTGGTATAATATGCGAAGAGGTGTTACTATGGATAAAATTATTGTGAAAGGGGCCCGTGAAAATAATTTAAAAAATGTAGATATTGAACTCCCTAAAAATAAATTAATTGTAATGACAGGACTATCTGGATCTGGGAAATCTTCTCTTGCCTTTGATACGATTTATGCCGAAGGACAAAGAAGATATGTAGAGAGTTTATCTGCTTATGCAAGACAATTTTTAGGAGGAACAGAAAAACCAGATGTAGATTCTATCGAGGGACTTTCTCCCGCAATCAGTATTGATCAAAAAACAACCAATAACAATCCTCGTTCAACAGTAGGAACGGTAACCGAAATTTATGATTATTTAAGATTAGTATTCGCAAGATGTGGAGTACCTTACTGTCCAAATCATAATATCCCAATTACATCACAAAGTGTAGAAGAAATGACCAATAAAATCATGGAGTATCCAGAAGGAACAAAGATGATGATTACTTCTCCTGTTGTTCATGGCGAAAAAGGAACTCATAAAGACATCTTAGAAGACTTACGAAAAGAAGGTTATGTAAGAGTTATTGTGAATGGAGAAATGGTAGACTTAAGTGAAGACATTCAATTAGAGAAAAATAAAAAAGATAATATTGCTGTAGTAATTGATCGTTTAATATTAAAAAGGGAATCTCGTTCTAGATTATTTGAAGCACTAGAAGCAGCAACGAAATTATCTGGTGGAAAAGTAGTAATTGAAATATTAGGGGAGGAACATAAAGAAATAGTATTCTCAGAATCCTTTGCGTGCCCATATTGTGAATTTTCTCTACCGGAACTAGAACCAAGATTATTTAGTTTTAATGCCCCTTATGGAGCATGCCCTGAATGTAAGGGACTTGGTATGAAACTACAAATCGATGAAGACCTATTAATCCCAGATGATACGAAATCCATTGAAGATGGCTGCATCAAAACATTAACCGATGACCCAGAAGGAATGGATTATCAAAAACTAGAATGTTTATGCAAACACTATAAAATTAAAATGAATACTCCATGGAAAAAATTAAAAAGAAAAGAACAAGAATATATTTTATATGGATCAGATGAAATTATTCACTTTCAGTATGCATCAAAAAGTGGAAACAAATATAATAAAAAAGAATTTTATGAAGGAATCATTAACAATCTAGAAAGAAGATATATGGAAACTTCTTCTACATGGATTAGAGAGTGGTTAGAAAATTACATGGTAGAACATACTTGTGATGTTTGTCATGGAGCCAGACTAAAAGATGAAGTATTATCCGTAAAACTAGGAAACAAAAATATTTATGAAGTAACACAAATGTCCATAAAAGACTTAATTCCTTTTTTCCAAAACCTAGAATTATCAGAAGAGAAAAAAGAAATTGCCAAATTAGTTTTAAAAGAAATTATTGATCGTCTAACATTCTTATCCAATGTAGGACTAGAGTACTTAACTTTAAGTAGAAATGCAGGAACCCTATCAGGAGGAGAAGCACAAAGAATTCGTCTTGCAACACAAATTGGCTCTCACTTAACAGGCGTTTTATATGTTCTAGATGAACCAAGTATTGGTCTACATCAAAGAGATAACAATCGTCTAATCAAATCAATGTTAGATATGAGAGACTTAGGAAACACTCTAATTGTGGTAGAACACGATACCGATACCATGCTTGCCTGTGATTATTTAGTAGATATCGGTCCAGGAGCAGGAGATGCGGGAGGAAGAATTGTTGCGAAAGGAACTCCAGAAGAAGTGATGAAATGTGAGGAAAGTATCACAGGACAATACCTAAGTGGAAAGAAAAAAATAGAAGTTCCGAAAAAAAGAAGAAAAGGAAGTGGCAAATTCTTAAAGATAAAAGGTGCCCAAGAAAACAACTTAAAAAAGATTGATGTCGATATTCCTTTAGGAACCTTTACTTGTGTAACAGGTGTTTCTGGATCTGGAAAAAGTTCTTTAATTAATGAAATTTTATGCAAAGCAGTTTACCAAAAGATTTATAAATCAAAAGAAAAACCAGGTAAGTTTGAGAAAATATTAGGAATAGATAACCTAGATAAAATCGTAGCGATTTCTCAAAATCCAATTGGTAGAACTCCCCGTAGTAATCCAGCAACCTACACAGGAGTCTTCGATGATATTAGAGAATTATTTACAAATACCAAAGAAGCAAAGATGTATGGTTTTGAAAAAAATCGTTTCTCATTTAATGTCAAAGGAGGACGTTGTGAAGCATGCCGTGGAGATGGAGTAAAGAAAATAGAAATGCATTTCTTACCAGACGTATATGTTCCTTGTGAAGTATGTCACGGAACTCGTTATAATACCGAAACTCTAAACATAAAATATAAAGGAAAAAATATTGCTGAAGTACTAGACATGAGAGTATCAGAAGCATTAGAATTTTTCGAAAATGTTCCAAAAATTAAAAGAAAATTACAAGTAATTTCCGATGTAGGATTAGGATATATCAAACTAGGACAAAGTGCTCCAACGCTATCAGGAGGAGAAGCAGAAAGAGTAAAATTAGCAAAAGAATTACAAAAGCAAGCAACAGGAAAAACGCTATTCGTATTAGACGAACCAACAACGGGTCTACACACAGATGATATCAGTCGTTTACTTGCAATTTTACAAAAAATAGTGGATAATAAGGATACCGTAGTAGTGATTGAACACAACTTAGATGTCATTAAAGTAGCAGATCATATTATCGATTTAGGTCCAGAAGGAGGAGACAGTGGAGGAGAAGTAGTCGCAACAGGAACTCCAGAAGAAGTCTCTAAAGTAAAAGAATCCTATACGGGTCAATTTTTAAAAAAGATATTATAGAGGCGAGAACATGCAATTTATCTTAAAGAAAAAAAATATAACTTTTCTAAATCCTATTTTAGATTGGCTATTATATATGGCTGGTTATACCATTGTCTTTTTAGCAGTAACCTGTCTCTTTGATTCCATTGTAGTAGATAAGAATCATTTTATTCTATGGGCAATCATTATCGAATTATTAATTTACTTATTAAATAAAACCGTAAAACCAATTTTATTTACCTTAACAATTCCGATTACAGGAGTAACACTAGGTCTATTTTATCCATGCATAAATGTATTTATTTTAAAATTAGCAGATTGGTTATTAGGAAAACACTTTGAAATCAATCATATTATTGTAGCTTTTTTTGCAGCAATCTTAATTTCTGTTATGAACTTTTTAATGGAAAAAATCATTGAAAAAATAATTAGAAAGGTAAAACCAAAAAATGAATCAAACGCTCATTGATTTAGGATGGATCCAAATTCGCTGGTATTCCATCTTTATCTTATTTGCAATCTTAACAGCAGCCATATTGGTATCGAAAGAAGCAATGAAAAAAGGTTTAGAGAAAGATACCTTATTAGATCTTATCTTTTACACAGTAATCTTTGGAATTTTAGGAGCAAGAATATATTATGTATTATTTAATCTATCTTACTATCTAAATAACCCAATAGAAATAATCTGTATTTGGCATGGAGGTCTTGCAATTCACGGAGGACTAATCGCAGCCCTTATTTATCTACTAATAGAAACCAAAAAGAAAAAGATTAACTTTCTACTTCTATTAGATATTGTAGTAGTAGGTCTCATATTAGCCCAAGCAATCGGTAGATGGGGAAATTTCTTTAATGGAGAAGCTTTTGGAGGAATAGTAACAAAAAGCTTTTTAGAAAATTTGCATCTCCCCAGCTTTATCATCGAAGGAATGTATATAGATGGTGCTTACCGAGAACCAACATTTCTCTATGAATCAATCTGCTCCCTACTAGGCTTTCTCATCTTATACTTTTTAAGAAACTTTAAAAAGATGAAAGTAGGAATGTTAACAAGTCTATATTTAATTTGGTATGGAGTAACAAGATTCATAATTGAATCCTTACGAAGTGACTCTTTATTATTAGGAAATTTAAAGATAGCCCAAATAGTATCAATAATCGGCATAACCGCAGGAGTTCTACTTCTCATAAGATCGAGAAAAAATTCATACTATAAAGAAGTAAATTTAAAAAATAGGAGGAATCCATATGTATAAAAAAGTAGTAGTATTAGGTGGTGGAACAGGAATCTCTTACCTGTTACGAGGACTGAAAGATTTTCCAGTAGATATTACCGCAGTCATTACCGTATCCGATAATGGTCGTTCTACCGGAAAACTAAGAGAAGAATTTCATACTCCCGCAGTAGGAGACATCCGTAAAGTCATTACCAATCTTTCTCAAACAGATACCCCAATAAAAAAAATGATGTCTTATCGTTTTAATACGTCTAGTGACTTAGATGGACACGCAGTAGGAAATTTAATTTTAACCGCAATGTTAGATATTACAGGATCTTTAAAAGACTCGATTCGTTACTTAAGTAAATTACTAGATGTAAGACATAAAGTTCTCCCACTATCAGAAGACTCCGATCTAACATTAATGGGTCAAGATAAAGAGGGAAACATCATCGAAGGAGAGGCAGAAATTACCAAAGCTCATTGCCAATTAGAAAAAATCTATTATAAGCATGAGCCCAAAGTATTAAGAGAAGTAGAAGAAGCGATTCATAAAGCAGACTTAATAATCTTTAGCATGGGAAGTTTATACACAAGTATCTTACCAAATATTATTTGTAATCAAGTAAAAGAAGCTTTAGATAATTCAAATGCCCCAATTATGTATTTATGTAACATAGTAACCCAACCAGGAGAAACAGATAACTTTACGGTATCCGACCATATCAAATTATTAAATAAGTATCTTAACCACAGAAAAGTAGATGTCGTCATTGCCAACAGCAAAGAAGTAGATGCAAAAATGGCAAAAAAATATGAAAATGAAGAACAAAAAGATCCTGTTCTAATCGACCAGGAAGAATTGGAAAAAATAGGAGTAGAATTAATTGCAGAAGACTTACTAACGATAGATGATAATACCCTAAAACATGATAGTCTAAAATTAAGTTCTGTAATCTTCTCTTATTTAATGAGAAAATAATGTCATTTACCGTATCCATAAAAGAAGAGATATCTACATCCCCAAGGTTAAGAACAGAAATGATAGCCGAGTTGTCTGCATATATCCGAAACAATGGAAAAATTACATCACAAGAAATCATTTTAACAACAGAGAATCACTTTATCGTAGAAAGAGTAATGGAAGAGTGCCAAGAACTATTTGGAATTCTCCCAGAAGAAGAAACAATAGAAAATCTAAATTTTAGTAAAAAAGAATTATATCAGATTACCATAAAAGACCATCTAGAAGAAATAGAAAAAGAATTAGGAATTGTAGATGAAAAAGGAATCTATTATGATGTAGTTCCAAAATATATTGTAGATGCCGAAGAAGAAATCAAGGCCTATTTAAAAGGAAGCTTTTTAGCATCCGGTAGTATCAATGACCCTAAAACATCCAGATATCATATGGAGATATTAATTTCAGAACCAGAAGAAGCAGTCTACGTTCAAAAACTATTAAATGGCTTTGATTTAAATGCCAAAATCTTAAGTCGAGAAAAAGGCTATATGATTTATATGAAAGAAGCAGAAAAAATAAGTGACTTCTTAAAATTATTAGGAGCCACCAATGCAGTCTTATACTATGAAAATGTAAGAATCTATCGAGATCAAAAAAATATGACCAATCGACTAAATAACTGTGAACAAGCCAATATGGATAAAATCTTTGAAACAGCAAATGAACAATTAAAACAAATTGAATTAATCGAAAAAAATGATGGCATTGTCCTATTAGATGAAAAAACAAAAACAGCCTTAGAATATCGAAAGAAGTATCCTGAAGTTTCCCTAAAGGAACTAGCAGAAATTATCTCGTTAGAAACAGGACATCCTCTAACCAAATCTGGCTTAAACCATCGTATGAGAAAAATAAAAGAACTTGCCAAACATTTTGAGAAACGAGAAACTACTTCCCAGTAGTTTTTTTTGTAGGATTTAGTAAAGTAGATGGATAATTTATGGATAAAAAGAATAAGATATGATATACTTAAGGAAAGATTAGGAGTGATAGTGTGATAGAAACCATAGAAATTAAAGTAAATGGGGAAGAAAAAAAAGTAAGCAAAGGAATTAAATTACAAGAAATTGCTTCTGAATACCAAAAAGATTATAGATATCCCATTTTACTAGCAAGAGTAGATAATCGTTTAAAAGAATTAACTTATGAAGTAAAAGAAAGATGTACCGTTGAATTTTTAGACTTAACTTCTTGTGAAGGAAATAGAATTCATATCAATGGTTTAATCCTAATTCTTTTATACGCCCTAAATTCATTATATGGAGAAAATGCCAAAATCAAAGTACAACACTCCCTAGATAAAGGAATCTTTATAAAAACAGAATTTCGTCTAACAGAAACAAAATTACAAAAGATCAAAGATGTAATGAATGAAATTGTCAAAAAAGATCTACCAATCAGTAGAATGAATATTGATCGGATGGAAGCAATGCAATATTTCTTAGAGATTGGAGAAGAAACCAAAGCAGGAGTTCTAAAATATACAACCGATAACTATATAACCCTATATCGTCTAGGAAATGTTTATGATTACTTCTATAATTTAATGCCTACTTCTACAGAACGATTAAAAGACTTTGATTTAACCTTCTTAAATGATAGTAGTTTTGTCTTACGATTCCCAACAGTATATATTAATGAAAAAATTAAAAAGTATGAGCATCATCCTCATATGTTTGATGTCTTTGAAGAATACAAAGAGTGGGCAAACCTAATTGGAGTAGAAACATCAGTAGATTTAAACAAAGTAGTTTCAACAGGAAAAATCAGTGACTTAATTAAAATAGATGAGACTCTACAAGGAAACCGCTTACTAAATGTAGCAAGACAAATTAATAAATTAAGAAATAAAGTAAAAATCGTCTTATTAGCAGGACCCTCTTCTTCTGGAAAAACAACAACTTCTAGAAAATTATGTATGTATTTAAAAAGCTTCGGTCTAAACCCAATTGCTTTAGGAATGGATGATTATTTTAAAGACAAAGCAGATACCCCAAAAGATGAAAATGGAAACTACGACTTTGAATGTTTAGAAGCAGTGGATTTAAAATTATTTGATAAGCAAGTACAAGAATTAATAACAGGAACAAAAGTAACCGTTCCAACCTATAATTTCCCACTTGGTAAAAAAGAATTTAATCATGATATTCAACTAGCACAAAACGATATCATCATCATTGAAGGAATTCATGCCTTAGATCCTAAGATTTTAACCAATATTTCAAGAGAGAAAAAATTTAAGATTTATATCTCTCCATTAACAGAAATCAGTATGGATTCTCACAACCGTATTCCAACAACAGATAATAGACTTTTAAGAAGAATTGTAAGAGACAATCGTACTAGAAATTATGGAGTAGAAAAGACTCTGAAACAATGGCCAAGTGTTCGCCAAGGAGAAGAAAAATATATCTTCCCATATCAAGATGAGAGTGACGCAACAATTAATTCCGCAGCCATCTATGAGATGGGAGTCTTAAAAACATATGTAGAGCCTCTACTATATTCCGTAGAAAGTACATCACCATATTATGAAGAAGCAAGAAGATTACTAAATGCTCTACGACTATTCCTTCCAATTCCATCCGAATCGATTCCAGAAGATGCTGTCATAAGAGAATTTATTGGAGGAAGTTATTTTCATGAATAAAGTGGGTATCCACTTTTTTTCTTGACAAAAAAGTAAAAAACAAGTGGAATTTTTATGGTAATTAGAAAAGAAAAGTTATATAATAATAAATAGAAGATTAGGAGGAAAATTATGATTAAAGTTGCTATTAATGGATTCGGAAGAATCGGAAGATTATGCTTTAGATTAATGGAAGAAAATCCAGAATTTGAAGTAGTTGCAATTAATGATTTAACAGATGCTGAACAATTAGCTTACTTATTGAAATATGATACCAATCATAGAAACTATCGTATTGATGAAATAAGAGCAGAAGGAGACTACATCGTAGTAGGAGATCGCCGTGTAAGAGTATATGCAGAAAAAGATCCTGCAATGCTTCCATGGAAAGATTTAGATATCGATGTTGTATTTGAAAGTACAGGATTATTTACATCAGAAGAAAAAGCAATGGCACATATCAATGCCGGAGCAAAACATGTAATTATTTCTGCACCTGCAAAAGGAAATATTAAAACAATCGTTTATAATGTAAACCATGAGATTTTAACAGGAGAGGAAAAAATTATCTCTGCTGCATCATGTACAACAAACTGCTTAGCACCAGTTGTAGATGTATTAGATAAAGAATTTGGAATTGTAAAAGGATTTATGACAACAGTTCATGCTTATACAAATGACCAAGCATCTCTAGATATTGCTCATAAAAAAGGACATATGGCTCGTCGTGGACGTGCATGTGCTGCAAACATCGTACCTGCATCTACAGGAGCTGCTTCTGCAATTGGACTAGTATGCCCTAACTTAGCAGGAAAATTAGATGGTATGGCAATGCGTGTACCAGTTCCAACTGGATCTGTAGTAGACCTAACACTAGAATTAAGTAGACCAACAACTGCTGAAGAAGTCAATAAAGTATTAAAAGAACATACAAGTGAAACATTAGAATATACAGAAGACCCAATCGTATCAAGTGATGTAATTGGAAGACGTTGTGGATCTTTAGTAGATGCTTTATCAACCAATGTACTAGAAGTAGATGGAAAACAACTAGTAAAAGTAGTATCTTGGTATGATAATGAAATGTCTTATACAGCACAAATGGTTCGTACAGCAAAATATTTAATGACAAGATAAAAAAAGAAATTAAG